>JALYUD010000043.1 GCA_030853905.1 Vulcanimicrobiota bacterium | reverse complement strand
CCATACCGTTGTCGAAGGTTTGCAAACGCGGTTTCTTGACGAAGGGTGCCAGCGCCAAGCCGCTAGCGGAGGACGGTAGGGGAACGTGGAGCGCGCTTTCTTGGCGTCGCGGAACATGATACAATGGAGGTTGCCGGCGCGGGCCGGCGGTTCACCGATGGCCATGGGGCTGAGTAGCTTCGACGGGTCAGACCGTGGGCAGTGTAAGCAGGCGGAGTTGCGAGCCCTCCTAAAACGATCGCAACGCGTATACACGCGAACAACAACTACGCACTCGCTGCCTAATCTAAGGTAGCGGCGGTGCGCGAGGGGTCGCCGGAGCCGCCTCGCCCACCGTCAACAAGTCCGGCTGGGATGGGGAGTCCGCTCTGCGAACCGTCCGAAATCTAGGAGCTGCCGCCGCCGAAAGCTCGGTCTCGAAACGTTCGACGGCTTAAGACAAAATCGAAACTGAGCCTGGAGAAAGCGCTGGTCCGGCGATTCGGACTCGGGGGGCAGTTCCCCGACAGCTCCACCACATGTGCAAAATCACGACGATGGCGGCCGCCGACATCGTCGTGATTTTGCTTTAGCGAGTTGTGCGGCGTCCGTGGAGCACTATACGCGGGCGCCGCGTCCGGTGACGAGGTTGTAGACGACGAGGATGATTGCGATGATTATCGCGATGTGGATTAGACCGCCGAGGTGCGCTATGAAGAAACCGAAGATCCAAAACAGGACCAAGATGACGATGATTGTCCAGAGTATTCCGGCCATGGTGTCTCCTTTACGAGAACGAGTGTGAGTGTGATTAGCGACCGCGCAACGGTGCGTCGTCGCTCGTGTCGCTGTCCGCGTTCGGATCGATCCCCGTGTCCTCGACGCGCAGTTCCTCGCGTCGCACCGTGTCGTCGACGTGCTCGGTTCCTTCGACGCGTCGTTTGCCGACCGTAACGTCTTCACGTACGACCGTGCGCTTATTTACGTCGACGCGCTCCTGCGTCAGCGGAATGCGAATCTCTTCGCCTTCGCCGATCGGCGTCGTCTCGCGCGCTGCGGTGCCGCTTGCCGGACGCCGCTCGACGTAGAGCTCTTCGTGAAAGACCGGCACGTCGACGGACTGCTGTTCGGAGACGACGCGTTTGCCGACGCGTGCCTCGCCGCTTTGCAGACGTTCCTTGTCGACGGACAGCCGCTCTTCGCGAAGCTGGAGTCGCCGCGTTTCGTCCGTATCGTTCGCTGCGCGTTGCGCCGCGTAGCCGGCGTCGGTGCCCCAGGCGTCTGAGCCGGCGGCACCAACAGCCGTTTCACCGATACGGCCGGCATCGGCAGTACCGGCACCGACACCGACACCGCGGGCGTCGACGCTTCGAGCATCGGAACCGGCAACGTCGCTGCCGCTCGGAGTGGCGGAATCATCGAGACGTCCCCCGCTTTGCCGCAGGACCCGTCGTGCTCCGCCCGGGTCGTCGTTGCCGTCGACGGTCACGACGGCATTGCCCGGCGCGATCGTCGCGTCGATGCGGCGTGCCTGCTGTTCGCTCAGGCCGCGATGAACGAGCGTTTCATGCAATGCTCGTCCTGGCGATCCTTCACCGCTGAAAAAGCGGCCGACAGCGTCCATGAAGCCGCCGGCGCCTTCGCTTTGAAGCGTCGGCTCGGTGGTGTTGCCCGGGTCGGATCGCGTGACGCCGAGCCACACGTGGTGGAAACCGGCGTCGTGGAGATTGGCCAGCGCATCACGCGCGCTGTCGCCGTCCGTGAAAACGGCAGCGATGGTTTTCGCGTCGGCGTATGTTTGATCGTAAGTTGACATGATGCTCCTTCTGATCCGTGCGCAATTGAGTCGCTCTGTGAAAGGGCATGCTTAGGCCCGCGTTTGCACCCGATGTCACGCTGAAGGCACGCTCCGCCACGTTGATCGCGACGTGTTTATAGTGGTACGTTTCCGTGGCCGTACCAGCGTGCGAGGACTCTCGGTAAGCTGGCGCCGGGAGCTTTTCTCACACCCGCAATTGCAGGTGCCGCGAGCGCCGGCTCCGTTCTTCGATCACTGGCGCGTCACGAAGCTAAGACACGCGGCGCGCACATTCGGTCACATTCGTCGGAATCGTGTCGGGCTTTGCCCGGCGACGACGGGCGGATCGCCAAAGGCCGCCGGCGCAGGATCAGTCGAGCGAATCTTCTCCGAAGGGCCGCGTGGCGGCTTCGACGACGGATTGCGCGAGATAACCATTGGGGAAGATGATTGTGCGGTCGTCGGCCGTGCGCACGATCGTGCTCATCGCATCGAGCCGTTCGATCGTTCCCGTTTGGCCTTTGACGCGGATGAAATGGCCGACGCCGAGGTGGCGCTCGATGTAATGCGCGGCGACGAGGTTTTCAGCGAAGGCACGGCCCCCCCAGCCGCCGGCGATCGCCACCGCGAGCGAAATCGCTCCGAGGATCACGAGCAGAACGTAGAAGAGAAACGCTGAATCGACCGTTAGCTGCTGCAGTGCCATCAGGACGAACAGCACGATGATGGTCGTGCGCAGCACACCGCCGGCGAGATCGTGATACAGCACCCCGGCGCGCGACATCGCACCGGCTGCACCTCGCCCGACCGTATCGCCGACGATGATGCCGACGAGCACGAGCACGACGGCGAGGACGGCGTGGGGAAGGTACGTCAGGAACGATCCGAGCGTCTGCGAGATGGGCGCCAGTTCGAGGCCGTTGATCGCCTGCACGAACGCGGCGGCGACGATGACGAGAAAGGCGATGCGCCCGACCAGGCGCGACGGACGCATGCCGATGCCAACGCGCCCTAGATCATCGACGAGCCCGGTTCGCTCGCCGAGATGGTCGAAACCCAGTCGGGTGAGGAGCGTGGCGACGAATCGTGCGACGACCCAGCCGATGATCACGCCGAGTATCAAGATGGCGAGCGCCACAAGGACGTTCGGAAGATAACGGCCCGCCGAATTGAGGTTTTGCATGACGGCGTTACGCGCGTTATCCATGGGCGACGTCCTCATCGCCCTGCTTTGTCCGCGGGCAGGCGTCTCGCGAGGCAACTCCCTCGATCGCCAGCAGCGTCGTCCAGCCCCGCACGACCGCGACGAGCACACCGAGGAACTCGTTGGCATGCACGATCGCCGTACGCCGTGCCCGCAGCCGTTTGACGGCGCCCCTTACGATGTTGCGTTGCGGGGCGTCCTCATGCACCGCTACCTCATGGAGCAGGACGTGGACACGGTGCAGTTCAGCCGCGGAGCGGTCCTCATGGCGCGCCATGTTACACTGCCATCGGTTCGGGTGTCAATGCGTCGTTCAGCAACCGCCGCAGGTGCGCGCGGCCACGCGTGATGCGCATCTTTGCAGCGGAAAGGCCGCACTGCTGCAGTTCGGCGACCTCGGCAACGTCGTAGCCGTACATATCGCGCAGAACGACGGCGACGCGCTGCTCAGAGGGCAATTGCCGGACGAGCAACTCGACTTCATCGCGCAATGCAGAGTTCAACGCTTCCTCCTCTGGTGTGCGCTGGAGTGGGTCGACGAAATCGCGTGGCGCGGAATCATGATCGGCGGCGTCCCTTTTCGCGCCTTCGAGCGGCTCGAAGCGTAAAATGCCGCGACGCCGCAAGGCGTTGAGGCTGAGGTTAACCGCGATACGCCGCAACCACGCCGCAAAGCTGATGCCTTCTTCCAGGTCCGCGAGACGGGTGTAGGCCTTGACGAGTGCATCCTGCGCGATGTCTTCGGCCTCGGCTTTTTCGCCGACAAGGCGTAGAGCAGCCGTATAGGCAGCACTTTGATGGCGCGAAAAAAGCTCTTCGGCCGCACGTAGATCGCCGCTCTTGGCCCGCTTGACCAGGCCGTCGTCGTCGTCCATGCCGTTCGCTCAATTGGATAAGTAGCCAAGGTTTCTTCCGTCACCTCACCTTTTCTCTCACATGCTCGACACCCGAGAGGCCGCTTCGGTCACATCCCGCGGCCGCGGACCACTGGGGCGGTCGAGCGCGACGCTTGCTTTCGGGCGAAAGCTCCCCGACGCGGCACAGCGATCCGCCCACGACCCCGTAGAGCTCGCCCGCGTCCCGGTTCGGCTGCGGTGACCTGCAACGGGCGCGGCGCGCCCAGGGTGCGACACGGCCCGCGCGAACGCGTACGCCGGGCCGTTCCGGACCGCGCCGGCCAAACCGCCCGGGAGGAAGTCAGAAATGCAGTTGGCCGCGATGATCATTCGGACCACGGTAGCTTGCACGCTCGGCGCGACCATGGCTGTGGCAGCCGCGGCGGGTGTGTTCGCTCAGCCTTCCGGCAGTCCGGGCGTCTCATCAACGGGCGCCGCTCCTCCGATCGTCGTCAATAGTTGCGGCCCGAAGTATCGAATACGCCGACCCAGTCGATCGCCGGCATCCCCATCGCCTCGAGCAGCAGCGGCATCGCCATCGAGTTTACGAACGAATCGCAGAAGACGGCAGACCTGGTCAATTTTGCAGTCGATTCCAACGGCGAGAATTTCGTTATCCGCGACGTCGGAACGTTTTCGCCCGGCGTGTCGATCAAGCACGAGTATCGCAACGGCTCCGGTCAAGCATTCGTACTTCCGGCGTTTATCGCGCCGCACGTCAATTGCCGCGTTGCATCGGTGAAGTTTACCGACGGCACCGTGTGGCGCCACGATCAAGGTTCATCGCCCGCCGAGCAAACGACCCCGAATCCGAGCAACGCGGTGGCCGCGCCGCTCTCGGCAAACCCTTCGCAACTCAACCTCGAACGGACGACCGACGCCGAGCTGTTCATGGTCTCGAGCGTGCACCGCGTCGCGGCTTACAAGGAAACCGACGATTGTGCGGGCGTCGCGACCGTGTTCGTCGCCGCCACGGGAATATCGTCGGCAACGTACTCTGTAAAGCCGCTCGGGGCCGGTCAATGCACCGCACGCATCGTCGACGAAGCCGGTCACACGCTCGCGGTGCCGGTAACCGTGCGCGGTTGAGAAAAGGAGCGCTTCAGCTCTCATGCCGCCTCTGATCTCTGCTCTTCTAAAATGAGACGACGAGTATGATAATCGGACTTGCCGACGCCAAGGTGCGGCTCTCTGAGATGATCGATCGCGTCGAGACCGGCGAAATCGTGATCATCTCACACAACGGCAAAGCACTCGCCGAGATCCGCGCATTGCGACGTGTCTCGACCGAAGAAGCGGTCCGGAGGACTCGCGCAATCAACAAGCGTGTACGTCCAGACGTTACGCGTTGAAGCTCACGCCAAGGCATTGAGGAGAATTACTCCGACGCGGGCTGCTCGGTTGACCGTTCTTCATTTCGCATGTTGCTGACGTTGACGACGCTGACGCCGCCGGCGCGCGACATCGGCTTTCTCTTGCACAAGCACCCCGATCGCGTGCAGGGCTTCGAGTTGTCCGTCGGCGTGGCTCACGTTTTCTATCCGGATGCGAGCAACGAGCGCTGCACGGCAGCGTTACTGCTCGACGTCGATCCCATCGACCTCGTGCGCGGGCGGCCATCGTCGACGGAAGGCGGCCTCGTCGACGCGTACGTCAATGATCGACCGTATGCGGCCTCCTCCTTCATGAGCGTCGCGATCGCCCGCATTTTCGGTCCGGCTTTGGGCGGCCGTTGTGACCGGCCTGACTTGGTAGCGCGTGAAATGGATTTGCAAGCCGTCGTGACGCCGGTCAACAGCGCCGATGCCGGCCTTGCCGACCGACTGTTCGCGCCGCTCGGCTACGTCGTGCAAGCCGATGGCGTCGACGTCACCGGAGCCGCGCGCGCCGGCAAGTATCAGCGCATCTCGCTGTCCGCAACGAAAACCGTGCGTGATGCGCTGATGCATCTGTACGTTTTGCTGCCGGTCATGGACGACCAAAAGCATTATTGGGTCGGAGAGGATGAAGTCGCGAAACTGTTCCGTCACGGAGCGGATTGGCTGCCGACCCATCCCGAACGCGAGCTGATCGCAAAACGGTACTTGAAGCGAGCTCCGTCGCTTGCGCGTGCAGCGGTTGCGCGCCTGCGTACGCTCGACGAGGGAGAAACCAGCGCGACCGATACGCCTAGCGAAGGCGCGCGGGAGGCAGACCTGGAGCGGCCGATGCGGCTGCAAGAGCGGCGCATCGAGGCCGTTACGTCCGTGCTGCGCGAGGCATGGGCCAAGACGATCCTCGACCTCGGCTGCGGCGACGGCGACCTGATCGCGGCCCTTGCCCGCGATCCCAGCGTCGATCGCATCC
>JALYUD010000012.1 GCA_030853905.1 Vulcanimicrobiota bacterium | reverse complement strand
CCGGCAGTGAACGACCGTGCCGTGAAACCTTCGGCTGGGGCACTGCTCAAGGATCTCGGAACGACGCCTCGTCTGACGGTCTTTTTGGCGGGCGCGCCCGGCGCGGGCAAGACGCGGCGGCTGCTCGACGACGCGCTACGGCTGCAGCAGAGCGGCGTGCGGGTCGTCCTCGGATGGGTCGAAACGAGCGGTCGCCACGATCTCGAACGGCTGGCAGCACAGCTTCCGCGTATCGCCGCCCGAAGGATCGTCGGCGACGGCGTCGTCACCGAAAGTTTCGATGTTGAAGCAGCATTGACGGCGCAGCCGCAGGTCGTGATCCTGGACGACCTCGCGCGGCATAATCTCCCCGGATGCTCGCGCGCGACCCATTGGCAGGACGCACTTGCGCTGCGCAACGCCGGGATCGGCGTGTCGGGCGCGTTCGACATCGCCCACCTCGAAACCGTCGCGACTGCCGCCGAGAAAGTGATCGGACGCCCGGCGCAACATCTCGTTCCACTGTCGTTTCTGCGCGAAGCCGATCAGGTGATCGCACTCGATGCGTCGCCGCAGCAGATCGCCTCGCGGCTGGGTTCGCCCGACGCGTACCGGCCGGAGGTCTTGCGCTCCCTGCGCGACTTGATGCTGCGGATCATCGACGATCTCGAGACGCCGGTACTCCCGCCGCGCCGCACCTCGACCGCGCTCGCCCTAGCAACGGGCGACGGGGACGCGACCGTTTTCCTGCGCAACTCCGCGAGCTTAGCGCATGCGCTCGATCTCGCGCTCGACATTGCCGTGATCGGCGAGCACGACATCGATGCCGTCGCACAACTGTCACGCGATCTCGAAGCGCACGTCGTGCCGCTCGAACGGTTCGATCCGATCAAACCCCAACTTGCGGAATTGCGGGCGACGCTCGTCAGCATACCTTGCGGTGATCTGGCCTATCGCATCGCGACTCGCCCCGCCGAACGTGATGCATTCATCGTCGACGCAACGGTCTATGCAACGTCCGCGGAACCGCAGATCGTTTTCCCGCGCTACGCGCAAACCATCGGCGACCGGTTGCGCGTCGGGTACGGGCGATTGACGGTGTATCTCGGCGCGGCCGCCGGCAGCGGCAAGACGTACGCTATGCTCGATCGCGCACTGCAACTGCGGGAGGACGGCATCGACGTCGTCGGCGCTTTCGTCGAAACGCACGAGCGTGCCGATGTGGAGTTGAAAGCTCGGGACGTTGAGATTGTGCCGCGCCTGCAGCGTCGACACGACGGCAGACCAAACGGCGATCTCGATGTCCCGGCGTTGTTCGCCCGCCGTCCCGCGGTCGCCCTGATCGACGACCTTTCCCATGCCAACGCCTCGGGCGATTCCCACCCAAGGCGTTACGACGATGTGCTCGAGATCATACGCGCCGGCATCTCGGTGATGACGACCCTCGACGTAGCGCATCTCGAGGGTCTAAGCGATGCGGTCCACCGGCTGACGGGGGGACGTCCGCAGGAAACCGTACCCGACGAAGTCCTCGAGATCGCCGACGAAATCATCCTGGTCGACGCCAACGCCGAAACGTTACGCGAGCGGGTACGCGCCGGTAAAGTCTGCCGGCCGGAAAAGATCGACGATGCGCTGGCGCATGATTTCCGCAGCGAGAACCTGAGCGCACTGCGCGAGCTTGCGCTGCGCGAAGTGGTGCACGCCCGCGGCGCCAAACGAGCCGCGCCGTTCTCACGCCTCGTGCTTGGGGTCAAGGCGCGCGAACGGGACGCGGAGTTGATCGAGCGCTGCGCTCGTATCGCCCTACGGCTGGAGATCGATCTCTCGGTCGTGCACGTCGCACGAAGCGGCGACGGGGCGCCGAACCGCATCGTCGACATGCTGGCCGAGACAGCACGCCGCGTGCGCGCACGCTGGAGGGTAGCGAGCGGCGCCGACGCCGCACTCGTCCTGGTCGACGCCATGCAAGGCTCAGGTCCCGCGACCTTGGCGATCGAAGGAGCGCGCCATCGCCCGGTGTGGCCGCGCGGATTCCCCTTCGCGCGTCGCCTGCTCGACGCAGGCGCGAAGCAACTCCTGATCCTCGCGCCGCCACTCTGAGCGAGGAAGGCACACGCACGCCGCGCACATCGCACGCGGCGCATGTACGTGGCCGCAGAGGCCGATGCGAAACGACCTACGGGCCGATCAGGTACGAAGCCCCAAAGCCCAGTGAATGTTGGTGCTGGCCGTTCTGCACGGCGAAGTAATCGAAATAGTTGAAGTCGAGCTGCAAGCGCGAGCCGACGTCTTTTTCGAAACCGGTATCGTAACCGAAGCGGCCGCCGAGTCCCGGAGCGGTCGCCGACTGATCGAACGCTTCGGCGAACACGCTGATGCTTTGCGGCAACGAAACCGACGCTCCGAGCGACGGCTGAAAATCGTGATAGCGTGCCGGCGCCGCAAGCGTTCCGCCGTTCTGCGCATTGTAGCCGACGGTCGCGGACAGACCGATTGCCGGCGAAAGCGTGAGCGCACCGTTGAGGTTGACGAGAATCCCGTCGCCGTTCGATGAGAACACGTCCGGGGAGCCGACGGGCAGCGTGTAGAGCGCGTTGATGCCGTAGAGCAAGCGGCTCGAATAGCCGATCTCGTACTTGAAGCCGAGCGCACCATCGGTAATGCCGACGCGGCGCGGTGCACCGGAGAGATATCCGAGTGACGGCGGATTCAGATCGAACTCAACGTTCCGCCCGAGGCCGACGCGCATGTTCGTTTGCGGAAACGTGACCAGCGCCGATGCGCCGGCGCCGCTTGAAACGAGGTTCGTGTAGCCGTTTTCGAGCAGCAAATCGCCGCGCTTTACCGCGCAAGCCGCCGTGCTGAACGTCGGCCGCGAGACGAGCGACGAAAGCGCCGCGCAGGGATCGGAGGCGGCGGCCTCAGGGCTCGCGCTCGGGTTCGGGATCGGAGCGGGCTCGGCTGCGGCTTCGCGCGGCATCAACAACATCGCAACCGCGAAAACGCTCCCGTAAGTCCGCACAACCATGCCTTATCCTTCCCGATGAACGACGCGGATGCACGCGCCAGTTGCGTATAGCCGAGCTGCACGCGCGAAGGGCTTCGCGTCGAGCATGCCGGAAGCCGCCGTCCGACTCTATGACGATCCAGACATCACGCTTTCGACATTGCCCGACCCTAGGGACCTCTTCCTGGCGTGATGGAGGCTCGAGTGTTAACGCTGGTAGCCGATTCACTGTCCCATCATGCCACCGCCGCCCATCATGCCGCCGTCCATCATCCCATTCATCATCGCCGGCATGCCCTCGGTGACGAAGCCGCTCACTTCTTTAGCGTGAGCACGAATGACGGCGACCATCATTGGATCACGGGACGTCTCGGTGACGGCGACGCCGTGCGGCGTGATTGTGAACGAACGATCGTAGCGCTTCGCGTTGCGAAACAGTGTTGGCAACGTGCGACTCATCATCGCGAACACGTTGCCGTGATTCACGCGCTGATACATGCTCGCGACGTGCGCCTGCAATAGCGATGCGACATGCGGGTCGTCGGATTCGGTGAAAGTTCGCACGCCGTTCGGAAGCTCGTCGACGCGACGTCGGACCTTCGTATGCTCGGCAAACAGGTTCATCACGATCTGCATGTCGGCCCCTCCGCCGGAACCGCCCATCATGGACATGCCGTTCATCATTCCGTCGTCCCCGCCGGCGGCCCGAGCGACCGAGCGCATAAGGATCGCTGGTCCGGCAAGAGTCGCTGAAAGGAGGGCCGTAAGCGTGAATCGTCGTGAGACCCCGTTCATAACGAGCTTATCGTAGCGGTGCGGTGCGGAGACCGCATGGAGGATAGCAAGATCTCGACTCGAGATCCGTGTTGTGTCCGTTCAATGCGCACCGTTGCGTTGAGCGCCTCGGCAAGCGCAGCGACGACTCGCAGCCCCAGGCCGCCGCCCTCGCTGGCATGGAAAGCGGCGGTGAGGCGTTCGCAGGCGGCCGATCCTGCTTCGTCTTCGATGCTCAGGGTAGCCATCTGCCGCTTGCTTCGGTCCGTCGCCAGGCCGATTCGAATGCTGCCTCCAGGAGGCGTTTCCTGAAATGCGTTCACAACGAGATTCGCGATCATTCGCTCGAGCCGGCGTTCATCCGTATCGACGGTCATCTGGCCGGCCCCGACC
>JALYUD010000029.1 GCA_030853905.1 Vulcanimicrobiota bacterium | reverse complement strand
CGAGAGGCCTGCGCTAAATAATAAAAAAAGAGCGATGAGCCGCTGCGCGAGCATCGCGGCGGCCGCCCCGCCGACGTACCCCGGCATGCCGAGCACGGGCTCGAGAAAGCGCTGCATTTCGCCTTGCACGACGTTGCCGTCGACATCGTATTCGTTGCGCGGCTCGGGCGCGCGCGCCGGGTCGGTACCGACGTGCGGCGTTTCCGGTTTGCGTAAGATCGACACAAACGACGACGAGCCGCCTGAAGCGATATGTCCGTCGAAGACGATCGAGTCGTTGGACGGCACCACTTTGATCGTCGCCGCACCGCCGCCCGGGTCGGGGGTGACGTCGAACTCGACGGTATCTTCGTCGAGTGAGATCGCACTCGTGCCCGCGGCATAATCGTACGTCAGATCGCTTGGATCCCAACGCGGATTTTGTTCGGGCCCCGAGAACGCACTGTCGTCGACGTCGAGCGAACCGTCGATCCGTCGCACGCCCGTACGCGCCAGAGCACCGACCCCATCGCGCAATTGATCCGAGGTCAGCGACGGATCGCCACCGCCGACGAGCCAAAGGTCACCGCGAACGGTTCCCGTCGCATCGGGCGGCGCGGCCGCGACGAACCGCGTTTCGAAGCGATGCTGCGGTCCCAGGACATCGAGGGCGGTTGCGGCGACGAGCAGTTTGAGCGTCGAGGCGGGCGTCACCGGAACCGTCGCGCGCCGCTCGAAGAGCTGCGAGCCGTCGCCCGCCACGACCACGATGCCCGTTTCATCTTCGGTGATGTCGTCACTGAAAATCGACGACATCGTGCGCCGCAGGTCGGCGCGCTGCGACGCGGACCAGGTCGGGCCCGGCGTCGGCGTCGGCGGCGCAACCGTAGCGAGCGCAGTCGGCGTTGCCGGACGATGGCCGCAAGCGGCAAGTGTCAGCGCGCTCGCGCTAAAGATCGCGGGCACGAGGTTACGGAAAAGGTTCAGAGAGCGGTTCCTTGTGGCGTCGTTCGGCCGTGCGTTTTCGCTCGCTCGACTCATGCGATCCTTTTCTGAGAGTCGTGGCCTGTACGGATGCCGACCTTTGCGCGACGCAAATTGCAACCAAACGATGCGTGCGGACCGATCCGGCGCGGTGCATATCGATGATGAGGTACGTCTGCGCAGACCGATCTTGCGTACTTCATGTTCGCAACGAAAGGACATACGCGCACATCACGTTTGCGCCGTCAGGGGCGACTGCGCTGCGCTGCGCGGACCTGCGCCGTTGCGCTCGGTTCTCGTTCCCAGCGCAGGATGGCGAGTCCGTCGCGGACGAGACCGTCGCACCACGTGAAATAGTAGTCGCGCGGCGGTGTGCCGGCGTAGGAATAGGCGTGCACGCCGCCGTCGCGCACATGCGTGCAGGCGCGTTGCAGATGCCGCGCGATGTCGGGACGCGATGCAAGCGGTTCCTTATCGACGAACAGTGCGCGCGCGGGATGACGTGCGTCGGGATACCAACGGCGCGCTTCGCGACCCTGCCAATCGTAACCGATCACGACGGGTGTTATGCCGGCGTCGAAGTCCAAGACCGAAGAGAAACCGTAGCCGTCGGTCATAACCACCGCATCGTGGGCCTGCGCGAGAGGCGCGACCTGCCGTGCGAGCGGCGCATACGTCATGATCTCGAAGGGTCCGCCGTTGCGCAACCGCAGGCCCGTTTCGCGATGCAGCGCACGGTAGATCGGAACGGGCGCGAACGCGACCGTCAAGATCAGTGCGACGAGCAGAGCGCCGGGCGCAGCGCAGACCGTCGTCCAGATCACGCGCAGCCCCTGCGCGATTTGCCCGTAGGCGACGCCGAGCATCGCGGCCATGGACACCATCGCTCCAAAAATCCAGTACACTTCGACGCTTTCGATCAAACCGAGTGCGGTGACGACCAGCAACTGCGGCAACGCCGTCCAGGCTAAGAAGGCGTTGCGCGGCCGCAGCGCGAGCAGCAGCACGGCGGCGAAGATTCCCGGGGAATACGCCGCGGCTTGCGTGAGCAGCACATCGCCGAGGCGAACGAGTGAGAATCCGTGCGTTTCATCGTGCCGGTAAAACAACGCGAAAGCCAAAGTGATCCAGCCGTGCGTCGCGTTCCAATACAGCCACGGCAGGCCGAGCGCGAAAGCGATGCCGAGGGCGAGCGGTAGTCCGCGCCGCCAGACGTGGCGAACTCCCGGTGACAGCGCGTAGGCGCACACCCCGAAGACGAGCGCGAAGCCGAGGACGCGCGAGAGAACCGTTCCGGCGAGCGCCACGCCGAGGAGCGCCCAGTACACGATGCGATCGCGCCGTATCGCTCGTGCACCGAACCACAAGGCCAGCGCCCAGAACATCATGTACGGGCCGTCGGGCGACGCGGAAGCGAATGCCAACGTTGCCAGCGGCATCAGCGCCAGCCCGAGCGCAGCGATCGCGCCGGCACGCGCATCACCGCCCAATTCACACACGGCGCCCGCGATTGCGAGGGACGCGACGGCGCCGCACAGGACGAAGCCCACGCGCACGATGCCCGGCGTCGCACCCAGCGGCGAAAACAGCGCGATCGTATACGCGACGAGCGGCGGATGGTCGACGTATCCGAGCGCCGGATGCCGGCTCCATTCCCAATAGTACGCTTCGTCGCCCGTGAGCGGAACGGTGAAGGCGACGACGCCGCGCGCGATGATGACCAGCGCGACGACCGACCACGCGACGAGCGTTACGCGATCCGGCAACTCATGGCCCTAAGGATTCGCGAGTCCGCCGTCGACGGCGAGCGCGACGCCGTTGATGAAAGCCGCGTCGTCGCTTACCAAAAAGCGCACGGCCGAGGCAACGTCTTCCCATGAGCCCGCGTGACCGGTCGGATTGTTCGCAGCGATCTGCCGCGCTGCTGCGCGGTCGACGTCCTTGTTGCGGATGTCGCCGGGTTCGATCGCGTTGACAGTGATGCCGTGACGTGCTTCTTCGAGTGCGAGCGTGCACGTAAAGCTGACGACGGCGGCCTTGGCTGCAGCGTAAAGGCTCATGTTGCGCGCCGGCCGGGTCGCGTGTGAACCGTTCATCCCGAAGAACACTATGCGTCCGAAGCGACGTTCGCGCATCGCGGGAAGCACCGCGAACGCTGCTTCCACCGCACTCGTCAGATTGCCGTCGAGGAGGGCGCGGTACTCGACGAGTGAGGCGCGGGCGAACGCATGCGTCAACAGCGGCCCGACCGCGTGCACGAGCACGTCGACGGCGCCGAGCGCCGTTTGCGCGGCCTCGAGCGCGGCTCGCGTTTCGCCTTCGCGCTCGTGGTCTGCCGCGATCGCAAGCGGTTCTTCACCGCCGCTTTCCCTGATGCGGCGCGCCGTCTCACCGGGCACAGTTCCGCCGGGACGATACGTGAAAACGACCCGGTAACCGTGCGCTGCGAGATCGACTGCGATGCCCCGACCCAAACCGCGCGCCGCCCCCGTGACGAGGGCGACGCGCTGCTGTTGGATCACGCGCTCCGCGATCCGCCGCCCTTCACTGCGCGCGCAGGCGCAGTTTCCGTTCGGCGCTGGCTTTGGTCGCGGGGTCGGTCGACGTAACCGTTACGCCGATCTGGCCGCCCGAGATCGTTTGCAGACTCACTTGCTGCGAGAAGTCTCCCGACGCATCGGCGATCGTATCGCCCGTGTAGCCTCCGGTGTTGAAAGCGAAGATGCCGCCGATCGAGGCGGCGCTCCCCGCAACGATGTGAACGCGCGCGTTCGGCGTCGTGTGGCCGGAGATCGTAAAGGTGCCACCGACGGTGGAGCCGTTCGCCGGCGACGTGATCGTTACGCTGTTGGTCGGCGCCGTCGTCCCCGACGTGAACGACCACGAGCGATCGAAGGAAGCTCCATTTGCGTCTTTCCCGCTGACCATGACGGTGTGCTTGCTGCTCTGCAGATCGGACTGGGGCGTGTAGACGACGCCGGTCGTCGAGATCGTCGTCGCCGAGGTCACATCGCGCCCATCGAGCGTGACGTGAACGCTGTTGGCATTGGCCGGCGTGCTGAAATCGGTTTGGATCGTCGGCCTGGTCGATTGGACGTACGAATTGCGAGCGGGGCTTTCGTTGCGTATCCGCAGCGCGCTGCTCGCCGCAGTCGCCACGGGAGCCGCTGCGGTGTTGGCAGGCATGCCGTTCGTGCCGATGGCGACGATTCGATTTGCCGCGTCGTAATTGACCGTCGCGCCGAGCGCCTGCGAGACGAAGCGCAACGGAACGTACGTGCTCGCGCCGATGATGAACGGCGCGACGTCCAGCGGCTGCGAGTTGCCGTTGACGGTGGCTTGGGTCGACCCGATGTGCAGCGAAACCGTTCGATTATTGGCGCCGGTCGCATTGATCGTGCCGTTCTGGTACACGACCGATGCCCCGAGGCGTTGGAATATACCCCGCAACGGTACGAACACGCGTCCGGCGCGCGTGATCGGCGGCGGATTGAGGTTGACGGGTGAGCCGTTGATTTGCACCGAGAGCGCAAAGGCCGGCAGCATCGTACCGAACAACGCGGCCACAGCGACCGCGCTCGCCGCGGAGCGGCGCACAGTGTGATTGGTCAAGCGATTCCTCCTGCGGCCGAAAGCTGAAAGCGGCCGCCTTCCCCCAGGGCTTCCCCAGAAAGGTTCCGCTTGCATGCCGCGCCACACACCACACAACGCACATTTTTGACCAGCGCCCCAAGTGGTCAGATTGAGCGTGCTTAGGGATTCGACTTCGTCGAATCCTAGGGCCGAGTAGGCGAAGTGGGTTTTACGCCCGGGGCAGGACGTCAGCGTGCAAAATGCGCCCCTTCGGGTTAATCGCCCCCGGCGCCGGAACCCGCCCCGACGGGACGATCGAAGTCGGGCACGACGAGGCCGCCCTGCCGCGCGCGGCGCGCCGCGCGGCGGTGTTCACGCCGATCGGCCCAACCCATGACGAACGTGTAGACGACCGGAACGAGTGCTAGAGTCAAGATCAGCGAGCTGAGCAGGCCGCCGATTAGGACGGTTCCCATCGAAGCGCGTTCCTGGGCACCCTCCGTCAAGCCGAGTGAAAGCGGCAGCATGCCGAACATCATCGCGAACGTGGTCATCAGGATCGGCCGGAAGCGGGTCGCTGCCGCAGCTTTCATCGCCGCCACGACATCGAGCCCATGTTTGCGTCGCTGCTGGTTCGCATAGTCGACAAGTAGAATGCCGTTCTTCGCGACCAAACCGAAGAGCATGATGATCGCAATCAACGAGAACAAGTTCAGCGTCTGGTGCCGGATTGCGAGACCGCCGAGTGCGCCGACGATCGCCACCGGGACCGAGAACATGACGACGAACGGTTCGATGAACGATCCGTACAGCACGACCATCAGCATGTAGACGAGCATGAACGACGTCGCAAGGGCCAGCGCCATGCTCGAGAACGTTTGGTTGTAGAGGTCGGCGTCGCCGTCGGGAACCGCTTTGACGCCGTCGGGCAGAAAGCCGGGCTGCGCCAGCTTCGCATAGATCGGCGCGAGGATCGTGCCGAGCGCGACGTGGGCGTTGGGATCGAGGTCGGCGTAGACCCGCACGACCCGTTCGCGCGCCTGGCGCTCGATCATCGTCGGCGCGGAACTCATCGTGAAGTCGGCGACCTGCGAAAGCGGAACGAGCATCCCATTCGCGGCCCGAACGCGGACCTGTTGGACCGTGGCCAGATCGTTGCGCTGCGCGGGCGGCAACTCCAAGCGCACGTCGGTCAGTCCGGATTCGAGCCGAACCTTCGTTGAGACGGCACCGCCGATGGCGATGCGCGCGGCCAGCGCCGCATCGCCGGGAGACACGCCGAGCACGTTCGCCCGCGCCGGATCGATGTGGATGTTGAGCCGCGGTCCTTGGGTTTCCGCGCCCGATTGGACGTTGATCGCGCCAGGTTGCGCGCGGATCAGCGCGGTCAGCCGTCGCGATGCGTCGTTCAGCGCGGCATCGGGACCGGTCAAGGTGAACTGTATCGGCGAACCACCGCCGCCGCCGCCGCCTTCTTTGGCGATCTGGTAGTCGGCGCCGGGGGCGAGGTAGCCGAGGTTGCGCGCAGTTGCGAGTACGCGGTCCGTCTCACGCCGGCGCTTCTTGTCGAGGATGACGGTGAACTGCGCGTAGTTGCCACCGGTCAGATCGCTGAAGCCGCTTTGCTTCGCCCCGACGGTCGTCAGCACCGATTTGACGCCGTCGATCTTCAAGATGCGATCTTCGAGCCGCGACATCGCAACCTCGGTCGTTGCCAGCGGCTGGCCGACGTGGTACTGCAACGAGCCGTTCAGAACGCCGGCGTCGGTTTGTGGAATGAACTCCGAGCCGATGAAGCCGAGCGGAACGAGCGAAATCGCGCCGACGATCAGCAGCAGACACGCGACCGGAGGAACCCAGCGATGCGCGAGCACCCACGGCAGCGCGCGCTCGGCGTACCAGTGCGCCAGCCGCTCGAAGGTGTGTTGGAAGCCGCGCGCCCACCAGGGAATCGCCGGACTGCGCCGCTTGACGGACCAGCGGCCTGCCAGCAGCGGCGTCAGCGTGAACGAGACGAAGAGCGAGAAGAGCGTCGCGACCACGATGACGAGACCGAACTCTTTCATGTACTTGCCGACGATGCCCGAAAGGAACGCGATCGGCAAGAACACGACGACGTCGACGAGCGTGATCGCGACCGCGGCGTTGCCGATCTCGGTGCGGCCGTTGTAGGCGGCGTCGAGCGGGCTTTCGCCCAGGTCGCGATGACGCGTGATGTTTTCGAGCACGACGATCGAGTCGTCGACCAAGATGCCGATCGTCAGCCCCAGACCCATCAGCGAGATGATGTCGAGGGTGAAGCCCATCAGCTTCATGACGATGAAGGTCGCAAGCAATGAGGACGGGATTGCGATCATGACGACTGCGGCATTGCGCCAGGCGTGCAGGAAGAGCAGCATCACGATCGCCGTGAGCACGATCCCTTCGAGCAAGCTTTGCAGCACGCCGTTGACCGACGCTTTGGTGTAATCCGAGGAAGCGTCGATCTCGGAAAATGAGACGTCGGGGTACTCTTTGGCGATCTTCGTCATCGCCACGCGCGTGGCGCTCGTCGTCTTGACGGTGTCGGCGTCGATCTGGCGCTCGACGTTGAGCAGCAACGACGGCGACCCGTTGTAGTGTGAGGGTTGGCGCTGCTCGACGTGGCCGTCGTCGACCGTTGCGACGTTGCCGATCGTCAGATTCTGCTGCGCGCCGCCGGGAACGGGGAGCGGGATGTGCAGGATGTCCGACGGCTGACCGATGTCGGCGTGCACAGAGACCGTCGTTTCCTGCGTCGGCGTGTCGATGCGGCCGCCCGGCAAGTTCGCATTGTTTTTCGCGAGCACACTGTTGATGTCGGGCAAGGTGACGCCCGTCGCGTACAGGCGTGAACGGTCGGGAAAGACGTGAATCTCGCGCGGGGTATCGCCCGCGGTCTGCACATCGAGCACGCCCGGCACCGCTTTGAGTTCCGGCACGATCTTTTGCGAAACGAGGTCGGAGAGCTGCGCCGGTGAGAGCTTATGCGAGCTGAGCGCTTCTTCGAGGATCGGGTCGGTCGCTGTTCCGAACTTGAAAACGTACGGCGGATCGAGATCGCTCGGCATGTAGACGCGCGCGGTGTCGACGCGGCGCTGCACGTCGATCGTCTCGTAATTTAGATCGGTGTCGAGCTTGAAGCGCGCCAGGACCGTCGCCGTTCCTTCCTGCGCCGTCGCGGTCAGGCGGTCGAGGTTTTCCATCCCGTCGAGCTGATCTTCGATCGGCTTGACGACCAGCTTCTCCATCTCCGAAGGCGAAGCGCCGGGATAGGACGCCGAAACCGCCACATACGGAAAGGCGACGTTCGGAAACAGGTTGACGCCCAGCTGGAGGTACGAGTACAGCCCGTACAGAGCGAGGCCGATGAAGACCATCGCCGTGATGACCGGACGCGAAATCGCAAAACGGGTGAGCCACATGGCGAGAAAAGTCCTCGAAGGAGCGAGCGCCTGAGGTGCGCGCGCTCCATAGTACGGCGCCCGCACCGCCGGTGTTTCGGTTAAAAGCCGCGGCACATTGCGCCGCGGCCGGCGCTACGCACCCCCACGCCACTCCGCGACGTGGGACCCCGGAAAAAGCAATGCGCGAGACTGGACTCGAACCAGCACGGGATTGCTCCCGCTAGCACCTCAAGCTAGTGCGTCTACCAAATTCCGCCACTCACGCAAGGAGAGACGCGTACGAACTGCGGCATCATAGGCTGCCGCTCCTCGCGAGGCAAGCACGTTTGGCGCATTCGTGCCCTCCGCCGCTGGCGCAACGCTCGCGCGGCTACCGTTAAATCCGTTCGGGAGGGCACCGAGCGGGGGGGGGTACGATGCGATCGAGAGGGCACCGAGCGGCAGGGTACGATGCGAGGATGATGCAGCAGCGCAAACTCGGCAAAGAAGGTCTCGTCGTCTCGGCGATCGGCCTCGGATGTATGGGCATGAGCCAGTCCTACGGCAAAGGCGATGATACCGAATCGACGGCAACGATCGAACGGGCGCTCGACCTCGGGGTCACGTTTCTCGACACGGCCGAAGCGTACGGTCCCTACGTCAACGAGGAGCTCGTGGGACGCGCCTTACGCGGCCGGCGCGCGGGCGTCGTGATCGCGACGAAGTTCGGCTTCAAGATCAATCCCGATTCGCCGAGCCCGATCGCCGGGGTCGACGGCTCCCCCGACAACGTCAAGCGCGCGGCCGAGGGCTGCTTGCGACGCCTGGGCATCGACTGCATCGACCTCTTTTACCAGCACCGGCGTGATCCGAACGTGCCGATCGAAGAGACGGTCGGGGCGATGGCCGAACTGGTCGACGCCGGCAAGGTGCGCTACCTCGGTCTTTCCGAAGTCGGCGGCCAAACGGTACGGCGCGCGCACGCCGTCCATCCGATCAGCGCGCTGCAAAGCGAATACTCGCTCTGGGAGCGTGGGCTCGAAGCCGAGATCATTCCGACTTTGCGTGAGCTGGGCATCGGCCTCGTCCCGTTCAGCCCGCTGGGCCGTGGTTTCTTGACGGGTACCGTGGCAAGCAGCGTCAATCTTCCCGAAGACGATTTCCGCCGCAAAGATCCGCGTTTCGGGGCCGACAACGCGCGCGCGAATGCCGCCATTGTGGCAGCCGTCAGCGCGATCGCCGACGCGCACGATGCGACGGCAGCGCAAATCGCGCTGGCGTGGGTTCTGGCCAAGGGCGACGACATCGTCCCCATCCCCGGAACCAAACGCGTCCGCTATCTCGAAGAAAACGTGCGCGCAACCGACATCGCGCTCTCACCGCAAGAGGTCGATCAGCTTGACACGCTGGCCGGCAAAACCGCAGGACCGCGCTACAGCGCTGCAGCGATGGCGATGATCGAACGCTAAGAACTCGTCGGACTACGGGCGACGACGGCGGTCGGCCGAACGCAACAGTTTCGGGCGTCGTCGAATCCCTTGTGGACCGGCCGGTAAATTGTCTTTGCGGGTCTAAACATCGGGAGGGAGCTGACTCGGCGCCCATAACACGACCCATCCCCAATCGAGCGGTCATCTGCTGACTGCGCGCCATCGTGGAGGCAACCATGCCGATTCCTACCGAGCCCGTAGGCTCGCTTCCGCGCCCCGCAACGTTGCAAGCGGCGATCAAAGACTACGACGACGGTAAGATCACCTTTGAACAGCTTTCGCGAGAGCAAGACGCGGCCGCCGCGGATTCGCTCAAGCGCGGTGAAGCGACCGGCGCCCCGGTGATCTCCGATGGCGAGCAGCGTATTTCGAGTTTCGCTACGTATCCGCTCGCCGACACCCTCGCCGGAACGGGGCTCGCCGAAAACCTAGCCGGCGACGGGCAGTTCTTCGCGATCTTCGACGACGGTCACCACCGCCAACTGCCGCGGCTGACGAAGGGGCCGTTTCGCTATAAGCAGTACGCGGTCGAGTTCCTCGAGAAGGCCCGCACGATGACGTCGCGTCCCCTCAAGCAGGCGGTCATCGCGCCCTCGATGCTGATGCTCCTCTATCCGCTCGACGGCGAGCTGCCGGGATATTCGCGCGAGCAATTCCAACGCGATCTGATCGACGAGGCGGAAAAGGACATTCGCAAATGCTTCGCCGCCGGTGCCGAGCGTGTGTCGGTCGATTTCACCGAGGGAAGACTCGCGCTCAAAAACGATCCGCGCAATCCGTGGACCGGACGCAACATGCTGCAGACCTTCGTCGATCTCAACAATCGGCTGTTCGCGCGCTTTACTGCAGCCCAACGCGTCAATATCGGCGTGCACACGTGTCCGGGCGGCGACTGCGACTCCGTACACAGCGCGGAGGTCGACTACGCGGACATGCTGCCGAGCTTGTTCAAGATGAACGCGGGCTACTTCTTGATTCAACTCGCAAGCGAAAAGGACAAGGAGCGCATCTACAAGATCATCGGCGAAAACATCCGGCGCGATGCCGACGGTGTCAAGCAAGTCGCCTTCATCGGCGTCATCAATCCTTTGAGCCCTCGCGTCGAAACGCCGCAGGAAGTCGCGGACGATTTGATCCTCGCCGCGAAATACATTCCCAAGGATCAGCTCGGTTCGACCGACGACTGCGGCTTCTCACCTTTCAGTATCGACGTCAAACCAAAGCACGGCTCGCCCGACGTCGCCCGCGACGTTGCCTTCGAAAAGATCAAGTCGCGCGTCGAAGGCACCAAGAAAGCTTCGGAACAACTCGGCGTCTGATTTGGTTTTAACCGGCGTTGTGAATGGCGCCGGATCGTCGCAGCAGCGAGCCGCCCGCACGGCCGTGCGCTGTCGCGATGATTTCGGCGAGGATCGACACGGCGGTCTCCGCCATCGAGACGCTGCCGAGATCGAGTCCGCTCGGGCCGTGGATTCGGTCGAGTGCCGCTTCTTGGAAACCGTCGCCACGCAAGGCCGCGCGGCGGGATGCCTGTGCGCGCCGACTGCCGAGTAATCCGACGTACGGCGCGTCGCTCTGCAAACCGCAGCACAACGCCGGGATGTCGAGCTTGGGATCGTGCGAAATGACGATGAGCGGCGTGCGTTCGGAGAGCAACGCGGGGAGGGCTTCGTCGGGCCAAGCGACGATGATCTCGTCGACCGCGGGCAGCCGCTCTCGCGTTGCGAACGCAGGCCGCGGGTCGACGACGACCGTGCGAAAGTCGAGGCTACGGCCGATCGACGCGAGATCCTGGGCGAGCGTCGTGCCCCCGACGACGATTAACTCGCCGCGGGCCGGAACGGCGGCGATGAATTCGCGGGCGACGCCTTCGCGCTCGTAGGCGACCGAAAACTTCACGTCGCTGTGTCCGGCGGCGATCGCGCCGGCGGTCTGCGCAAAACTCGGCGACGGGCGCCACGTCGCGACCTCGAGGAAACCGCCGCAACCGCTTCCGCCGCTGACGATATCGTCGCTGGTCAGGTCGATCTCGAGCAGGCGCGATTCGCTGTCGGCGACGGTCGCCGCGGCCGCCGCGACGATTTCGCCTTCGTGACAACCGGCCCCGATGTCCCCAGCGATGCGGCCGTCGCCGCTAACCGCCATCGTCGCGCCGAGCGGCGCCGGCGCGGCGTTGCGCACGCCGACGAGCGTCGCCAGCGCGAACGGCACATTCTCCTCGCTCCACTGTGAAACCGCGGCGAAAACGTCACGCATGGAATCTAAGCAGCAGAGTGGTTGGTATTGTTCTCCATGCGGTGCTCCCCAAACCGGCGGAACGAGCGGTTCCGGTCCCTCCGTCGTTTTCCTGGAACGAATGTCGGATGGCCGCCGAGCGGAAGGTCGTCCCAACCTCTCGCTAACGTGGCATCGGTCCATTCCGTAGTCTAAGGGCGAGGACACGATACCGGTCTGCGGATATATTCCGTCGCTATTTCATTCGCGCGTGGGGATTGCGAGGAAGGCGGGGGTTGCGCCGGTTTTTGGGTTGAGCGCCTGACCGACGATATCTCCGCGATCGTCGATGCCGTTGCCGCTTATCAGATGCAGCGAGGAGTCGTGCGGAATGAGTGCATTGAGGTCCGTCATCTTGCCGTTTTGCCAGATGAAGGCGCGCGATGTCGCGCCGATCGACACTCCCACGATCTGGCCTCGGTCGTTGATTCCGTTGGCTAAGCTGATGACGTCGCCACCAAGCGTGCCGAGGTCCTTCATACGGGGCCGCCCGTCTTTGGTCCAGAGAAAAGCATGGGCATTGAGCTGCCCGTTTCCATCGCCCGGAAGATCGGAAAATCCGACGATCTCGCCAAGCAGGTTGATGTCGGTCGGCGTGTTCCACGCCACGCCGCCGAGGCTGCCGAGGTCGACCGCCGCGCCGCGCTGCCACAGCACGGCGTGAAGGGCGCTGAATCGCCCAACGGCGACGTCACAACGCCCGGAAATGCCGACGACTTGGCCGTTATCGTTGATCGCCGTCGCCGCTCCGTCGGGGTCATGGCCGAACGTCGGCAGTTGGTGGACGCGGCCGGCCGCATCCCACAGGGCCGGCTTGAATTGGAGCACCTGCGGTGGATTGCACGTCGGGTCGTGCGTCGTATTCTCCGCCCAGCCGACCACTTGGCGCGAATTGTTGATGCCCGACGCATAGCCGTTGAAGCCGCCGAGCGTGGGGAGCGCCCTCAACACGCCATGCCGCCGCACGAAACCCAGACAGACGTGATGCGTAACCGTCGGGAAGAACGCCGAACAACTCCACGCTTCGCCGAGCGGATCGATCGCGGACGTTTCGGCGATTCCCGCAACCGCGTCCGTATCACTGTGGTTCGGCCAAGCCACGTCGCTGTTGGGACCGCCGAGCGTCCCGAGATCGTCGAGCGTTCGACCGCCGTCTCTCCACAACGCGGCGTGCTCAGTTTGGTTTCGCGCGAGGTTGGCAGAGCCGACGATGAAGCCTCCCGCGTTGATGCCGGCGGCGTCGCTCGAGCTTCCTCCCAACGTTCCGAGGTCGATAAGCCGGTAACGGCCGCCGGTCCAAGCCGGCGCGACTGGTAAGCTTCCCGTTCGAGCGGTATTTTGCAGCGCGCCGCTGCCGCCGTTCGCTGCCGCAGCGGCGGCGAGGACCAGTGCAGCTGCACCGATGGATGTCACGAATTTGAATATCATGTTGCCTCCGATTCGTTGCGTAGTTCGGGTCCGGAAACGCTTCGCTTCACGGTAGCAACGTGATGCCGTAAGACACGCACTCGTCAATTCCGTCCAAGTTTCCGCGCGCGTTCCCAAACGAACGCGGATGTTTATCTAGCGACGCAAATTCTTACGAAACTGACCGGGCGCCATCCCGGTTTCTCTAGCGAACCATCGCGCAAAATAGCACTGATCCCGTATTCCGACCGACGCGCCGACGTTGCTTATCGAAAGAGCGCTGTCTTTCAAGAGTTGCTGCGCGCGCTGGAGACGCCGGCTGCTCATGTATGCATGCGGCGTCAGCCCCGTGCTCGCTTTGAATTGGCGAAGACATGAAAACGGCGACAGGTTCAGGCACGAGGCGACATCCGCAAGCGCAAGGTCTTCGAAGGCGTGCGCTTCGATAAAGCGTTTGGCACGTTGCATCCGCAGACTGCTGCTGCGCCCAGAGCGCGTGGCGCGAAGCGATGCGATGGAAACGCGGTCGAATATTTCGAAGACGCGAGAATCGAACATGTCCTCGGTCTCGGCGCCGATCGCCCGCTCTAAGGCGGGCGCCACGGCTGCCGGCAGGGTTTGACGGCCAAAGAGCGGCTCATCGTCTTGGTCGAGCGCATCTCGGCGCAGACTTGCGATCAGATTGCTGTCGCCGTAGCGTCGATCGTGCCGACAACCATAGTGATCGCCCTGCACGCCGGCCACGAGGAGGGACGAGTCGACTTCTTGGCCGCCTTTTTTACCTTGAAAGTACCAGCGGCCGCGCGTTGTTTGGACGAGTACGTGCATCTCGAAGGGCTTGTCTTCAACCACATTCGGCGCACATGAACCGTTATGGTCGTACTTATAGACGACGCAGAGCTTCGACCAGCGTACCGGCACGAGCGTTCCGCAACCGAGGTCGAGAGGATTCGGCTTCGCCGCATCCGTCACGTTTGCAGCTTGCATCGCCGGTCGTCGACTGTCGGACGAAGTTCGACAGCTTCCGGCGGAACCTGACATCTGCAGCGGAGGCATCCTCGAGCGCTATTGATTGTGCGAACGATACCCGCCTGCGACGACGACTTTCAGTCAATTTCGTCCAAATGGATTCCCTCCCGCGGGCTGATTGCGCGCCAACCAACTGGCGGACGAACCTGAAGATGCTTTCACGGCTGGTTCACCGGATAGCGCTTGTCGCGCTATTGCGTCCCTGCGAAGCACTTTATGGTGCTCGACGCATGCCGCCAAGCGAGGGGGACATCGCAGTTGAGTGGGTACCGTGTCGGCAATGGCAGTCGATCCAAAAGCGACCGCGGGCGCGCTCGGCGGCGAGATCACGATCGGCGGCGACCTGACCGTTCGCCGCATGGGCTTCGGTGCGATGCGCATTACCGGCAAAGGCATCTGGGGGCCACCGCCTGATTGGAACGCCGCGGTCGAGCTCGTGCGGCACGTCGTTGCGAGCGGCGTGAACTTCATCGACACGGCCGACTCGTACGGTCCCGGCTGCAGCGAAGAGATCATCGCCGAGGCGCTGGCGCCGTATCCGCAAGATGTCGTGATCGCGACCAAGGGCGGCCTGACCCGGACAGGTCCCGATCAGTGGCCGATCGATGCGCGTCCGGAGCGCTTACGCGCCAGTTGCGAAGCCAGCCTGCGGCGCTTGGGGCTCGAGCGAATCGATCTGTATCAGCTGCACCGCATCGATCCGAAGGTTCCCGTCGAGGAGTCGCTCGGCGCGCTCGTCGATCTGCAACGCGAAGGTAAGGTCAGGCACATCGGCGTCTCCCAGACGTCCGTGGACGAGTACGAGCGTTGCAAACGGACGGCAACGATCGCCTCGGTGCAAAATCTCTTCAACGTCGGGGACCGCAGCGCCGACTCCGTATTGCGCGCCTGCGAGCGCGACGGGATCGCCTTTCTCCCGTGGTTTCCGCTCGGGGGCGAAGGGCAACCGAAGCACGCCGAACTTCAACGGATTGCGAAAGCGCGCGGTGCGTCGCCCGCGCAGATCGCACTCGCGTGGCTGCTGGCGCGATCCCCGGCAATCGTGCCGATCCCCGGCACATCGTCGCGCGGGCATTTCGACGAAAACCTCGCCGCAGGAGAGATAACGCTCACGAACGCGGAGCTGGCCGCGCTCGCTTAAAAGAGCGCATCGCCTCGTTCTGTCCTATCGCATATTCGGGTCGAGCGCATCGCGCATGCCGTCGCCGAGATAGTTGATGGAGAGAACGGTGACGAAAATGCATAGGCCCGGGAAGATCGCTACCCAGGGTGCGATCGCCATGTTCGATTCGGCGTTGGCCAGCATGTTGCCCCACGACGCGGTCGGCGGCTGGATACCGAAACCGAGAAACGAAAGCGTCGACTCGAGGATGATCACGTTAGCGATCTCGAGCGTGCCTTGGACGATCAGCGGCGCGACGGCATTGGGCAGCAAGTGCCGGAAGATGATGCGGCCGTCGCGGTTGCCCAGCGCCCGTGCGGCTTCGCAGAACTCTTTCTCGCGCAAGCTCAAAAACGAGGCGCGTACGAGTCGCGCCACCGACGGCCACGACGTGCCGCCGATGATGACGACGATCACCCCGAAACCGAGCGCCGCTTTGGTTGACGAGGCGGCGACGATCGCGGTCAGGACGAGCAGCAGCGGGAGGAGCGGAATTGACAGGAAGACGTCGGTGACGCGCATCAGCGCGTAGTCGGTCCAACCGCCGTAATAACCGGCGAACGCACCGACGATCGTTCCGATCACCAGTTCCATCAAGACGGCCGAGAACGCGACCGTCAGTGAGATCTGAGCGCCGTAGATCAAGCGCGACAGGAGATCGCGGCCGTTTTCGTCGGTGCCCAGGAGATGGTGCGCGACGCCGGGCGCGAGCGGCGTGCCTTGCCAGTTGACTTGATCGATGAAATTCGGATCCGCCAGGGGCAAGAACTTCGCGAAGATAGCGATCAGAGCGATCAGGCTGATGACGATCGCTCCGGCCAGCGCCAGCTTGTGCTTGCGAAAGCGCTTCCAAACGCCATGGCGTTCGATGCGAACTTCATCGTCCGGAATCGGTGCGGCGATCGCGCCGGGCTGAAGGATCGTCGCCATCAGGTACTGCCGCTCATGTCCATCGCTCAGTCGTACTTGACGCGCGGGTCGAGCCACGCGTACGCGATGTCGGCGAGGATGTTGAAGAACACGACCAGGAACGACACCATCATCAGGTAGCCCATCAAGAGCGAGAAATCGAACTGGCCGAGCGCGTTGTAGAACAAGCGCCCCATGCCGGGCCAGGCGAAGATCGTCTCGGTCACGATGGCGCCCGCCACTAGCCCCGGCAGCGAGAGCGCGATGATCGTGACGACGGGAATCAGCGCGTTCTTGAGCCCGTGGCGCAAAATGATCGTCAGCTGGCCCAGCCCCTTGGCGGCGGCGGTGCGCATGTAATCGGTGCGTACGACTTCCAACATCGAGCTACGCGTGAAGCGGCTCCAGGTCGCGATGTAGAGCAGGCTCAAAACGACGACCGGCAGCACCAGATGCTGCGCCCGGTCGCCCAGATCGAATTGATCGCTCGACGAGATGCCCGCCGACGGTAATGCGAAGTGGTATCCGAACGCGGTGACGCCGGCGACCGCGAACGCGAGCTGCATCATCAGCGCAAACCAAAACACCGGCATCGACTGCCCGAAGAACGCGAACGTCGTGACCGCGTAGTCGCCGAACGTGTACGGCTTGATCGCGGCGAAGATGCCGAAGGCGACGCCGACGATCAGCGAGAGGACGAACGAGCAGCCCATCAGCAGTAACGTCGCCGGCATGCGCTCGAGGATCGCGTTGATGACGGGTTCGGAATTGGAGGTCGAGTAGCCGAGGTTGCCTTGGACGACCATGCCGAGCCAACGCACGTAACGGATCGGCAGCGGCTGGTCGAGCCCGAAATTGTGTTTGAGCCGCGCGATGTCGGCGGCGGTGATGTGCGGATTCTGCAAGTAGGGCGCGAGCGGACCGCCCGGCGCATTGCTGAGAATCCAGTACAGAACGATCGAGATCAGCAGGAGCAGCGGGATGGCCTGCAAGCACCTGCGGACGAAATAGTTGACCAGTTGAGGAGAGCCCTCCGCGCCGATGGGAGTGCGCGACGATTAGTTGACGGCGCGTCCGGTTCCTGGCGAAGGAAACTTACAGCACCGGAACGGCACTGCCGCGAAGCTGAGCGTTTTCCGAGGAAGCGGGATGCCGTTGCAATTCGGCGAGGCCCAGGATGCGGCGCGCTTCTGCCGGCGTCGCGAGCGGGCGGCCGAGTTCGGCCGCGATTCGGGCGACGCGCGCGACGAGCTCGTCGTTGCGCGCGAAGCGGCCCTTGGCGTAATAGAGATTGTCTTCGAGCCCCACCCGGACGTGGCCGCCCATCGCTAGGGCCACGGTCGCGAGCGGCAGTTGCGCTCGACCGATGCCTGCGACGGACCAGGTGCAGCCGGGCGGCAGTGAGTCGACCAAAAACCCTAGGTTGCGCACCGTGCCTTCGAGCGCACCCGGCACGCCCAGCACGAAATCGACGTGCTGAGGAAATGTCAGCAGGCCTTCGTTAACAAGCCGTTTGGCGTTGGCGAGGTGCCCCGCATCGAATATCTCGAGTTCGGGCCGAACGCCGTGTTCGTAAATGGTCGCGAGGATGCCGCGCATCAGCGGCAGATCGTTCTGAAAGACGTCGTCGCCGAAGTTGACGGTGCCGCAGGTCAGGGTCGCCATCTCGGGCCGCAGCCGCAGCGGCGCGGCGCGCTCGGCGGCGCTCATGCCGATCGCGCCGCCGGTCGTAAACTGCACGATCAAGTCGCTGCGGGCGCGGATGGCGGCGTAGGCCGCTTCGAAGCGAGCCACCTCGCTCGTGTTGCTGCCGTCGTCGTTACGGCAGTGAACGTGGATCATCGCCGCGCCCGCAGCCTGGCACAGCGCCGCGGTTTCGCCGAGCTGCTCGGGCGTGACGGGCAGATGCGGCGTCTGCGGCGGCATCACTTCCGCCCCGACCGCGGCGACGGTGACGATCAGCGGTTCCATGCGCCTGGCTTCCCGTCGCGAAGCTGTGATTCCGCGCGCCGGCGACGGCCACAACGCTGCGCCCGGCCACACGTCACAACGCGTTTCGCGCCCGAGCGATCAGCGCGGGGTCGAGACCGAGGGCGGCGGCCAGTGAGAGCGCTTCGGTAGTCGGCGGCGTGTCGGCGTCGAGACGACGGATACGATAATCCATCGCTTGCGCGATCCACTCCAGTGCCTGGTCGAGGCTCGCTGCAGTTTCGTTCGGACGGAATGCGTGGAGCATTCCAGTCCCATAGTGAGCGGCCCGCGCGGCGTCGGCGACGCGATCGAAATGCGTCGAGGCCAACACGAGCGCGCCGCGACGGCCCAATTCGTCGAGCAGCGCGACCAACAGCGCGCGGCCCTCTCGCGGTGAGGTGGTACGGGCGAACTCGTCGACGAGGACCAGCGGCCGGATCGTTCCCCGCTCGAAGAGCGCTCGCGCGGCGACGATCTCCCCAGCAAAGGCCGAAAGTAGTCCGTCGTGCGCCGCAGCGGCACCGGAC
>JALYUD010000150.1 GCA_030853905.1 Vulcanimicrobiota bacterium | reverse complement strand
AATCGAAACACCGGTTCCGTCGCGGCGCCGAGCGACTGTCGCGCGATCTTGGCGCGGCTGGCCTCGGCGATGGAACTCGCCGGCGGGATGCGCGTCGAGACCGGCTGGACGGTCATCTACGGGCCTTCGGGCAGCGATCGGCTCGAAGCCGAGATCGAAAGTGCCCTCGAACGCGGTGCGCGGGAACGCGAGCGCTACGCGTTCTTTTCGACCTTGGGACATGAACTGCGCACGCCGCTGACCTCGATTCGCGGTTACTTGGAAACGCTGCTCGAAGACGATCTCGAACCTAAAACGGCGCGCCGGTTTCTGGAAATTGCGCGCCATGAAGCGATGCGCATGGGGCGTTTAGTCGACGGCATGTTCGACATCTCGATGTTGGATCTCCGGGAGGAGCCGGGTTACGCGGAATCCTGCGATCTCGCGGCGTCGATCGGCTTTGCACTCGGCAACGTCGCGCCCGCAGCCGCTGCGCGCGGTACGAGCATCACGCACCTCTCTTCGCAATCGTACCCGGTCGCGATCGGAGGCGACCGGCTCATTCAGGTTCTTATCAACGTGATCGAAAACGCCGTCAAGCACGGGCGCGAGCACGGCCGCGTCTACGTTTCGAACGCAACGCTCGACACGCGTTACATCGAAGTGCGCGTCGACGACGACGGTCCCGGCATCCCTGCTGAAGAGCGCGAAGCAATCTTCACGCTCGCCCGGCGCGGCACGAAGGCACGCGCCGCCGGGTCGGGCCTGGGGCTCGCGGTCGTGCGGTTGATGCTCGAACGCATCGGCGGCGAAGTCGACGCGACAAGCTCGCTCTTGGGCGGCGCGCAATTCCGCATCCGTCTTCCGCTGATGCTGGCCGCATCGGCCGATCCCGTGCCCGCAGCAAGCGAACGCGCCGGCCATCGTGATGGTGCAACGACGGGCGACCACGGGGCTGGGACGACGCGCGAGAACTCTTCGGCGTGCGGGCCAGTGCCGCTGATCAGTCGCTGAAGTCTTCGACGAACAGTTCGCCGTCGTTCGTCCGTACGGCCGCGATGCCGATGCGCGCGAAATGAGATTCGAGCGTGTTATCGCGGTGCTCGGGCGAATTCCAAAGCGCGTGGTCGGCGGCCTGGGCATCTTCGTCGAGCGCCATGTTTTCGCCGGCGTAATCGAAGCGATAGTCCGCTTGCGCCATCCGCGCGAAGGGTGACCGACCGTCGGGCGTCTCGTGGCTGAAATAGTTTCGCGTCGCCATATCGAGCGCGTGGTCGCGGGCTAAGGCGGCGAGGCGCCGATCGAGGACCAGGGGCGCGCGCCCGCTGGCGACGCGCTCACGATTGACGGCGTCGAACATGGCGCTCGCACCCCGCTCATCGACGTTGGCGCCAGGCTGCGCGACGGGCGTGGGCGGCGGCGGGATGGGCAGCGTGCCGAGCGGCGGTCCTTGGGGCGACAGAATCCCAAAAAGGACCAGTCCGAACGGATGAAGCGCCATGCTCGAATGATCGGCGGCCGCCGCGACGACCAACAGGCCGCGACCGACCTGTGTAACGCGTCACCGCCCTCGCACGGAGAACCGCACCTGCGTGCAGCGTGGCGCTGTGGTGGAGATCACACCGTACGGCGGCTTTTCTGAAGGACTACAGGGTGCCGCGTTTCGCTTGTTCGTCTTCGATCGAAACGAAGAGCGCCTTGAAGTTTCCCTTGCCGAAGGAAAGGCTGCCGCGCCGCTGGATGATTTCGAAGAAGAGGGTGGGGCGGTCTTGGAGCGGCTTGGTAAAGATCTGAAGCATGTACCCAAGATCGTCGCGGTCGACGAGGATGCTCTCCTCGCGCAGGACCGGGATCGCTTCCTCAATCGCACCGACGCGCTCGGCCAGTGCGTCATAGTACGAGCGCGGAGTTGTCAGAAAATCGACGCCGTTGCTCCGTAGCGCGCGCACGGTTGCGACGATGTCGTCCGTCGCGATCGCCACGTGTTGGACGCCGGCGCCGACATAGAAATCGAGATACTCCTCGATCTGCGATTTCTTGAGACCTTCGGCCGGTTCGTTGATCGGGAATTTAACGCGGTGCTCCGCATCGGACATCACCTTCGAGCGTAGAGCCGTGTACTCGGTTGAGATGTCTTTATCGTCGAACGAGACGAGCTGCGAGAAGCCGAAGGCTTTGGCATAATAATCGCCCCAGCGATCCATCTCGTTCCAGCCGACGTTGCCGACGCAATGGTCAATCGCGATCAACCCCGCGGCCTGCGGCGCGGTCAGCGAGCGTTCGACGGGTACGAAGCCCGGCAGGAACGTCCCGCGGTAGCCGTCGCGCTCGACGAACGTATGCACGGTGTCGCCGTAGGTTGCAATCGTCGCGAGCACGACCGTGCCGCCGACGTCCGCGCTTTCGTGCGGTTGGTCGACGGGTTGCGCGCCCGCGGCCACGGCTGACGCGAATGCGCCGCGTGCATCGGCGACGCGCAGCGCGACATCGCGGATGCCGTCACCGTGCCGCAGCACGTGACGGGCGACCGGGTCGTCGGGACCGAGCGCGCTCGTAACGACGAAGCGGATGCGATTCTGCTCGAGCAGGTACGACGCGCGCCCTTTGACGCCGGTCTCCGGCCCCGCGTAAGCGACGATCCGGAAGCCAAAGGCGGTCGCATAATAGTGCGCCGCCTGTTTCGCATTACCGACGTAAAAGTGGAGGTGATCCCAGTCGAGCCGTTCGAGCGCAGCGGAACGTTCCGCGATATCGGTGGCCACGTGCATGTCCCTCCTGGAAAGACCGACCGAGGAACCGTTGGCGGTACGAGCGGGCAACCCTACCGGCATGGCCCAGCGCGTCGCCCCCGGTGTGCGGCCGGCGCTGGCAGGAACGAAGGAACCGTCGCTCTGTCCGCATGATTGGGCCGCCTCGCATTGCCGCGACGCGTCGCCCGAGCAGGTTGATCGGGCATGAATTTCCTATTCGTCTTTCATGAAGTTGCGTTTACGGCGTGCGGTCTTTGTTCTGTCCCTTTGCTGCGGCGTTGCCGCTGTGGCCGGCACAAGGGGGCCGTCACTCGCTCAGATACCGGAGCCTAATGCGAGCGCGACATCGCTTGCGACGCAGGGCAATCCCGAGACGCTGCTGCTCGATGCGCGTGATGCGGGCCGCGGCCTCATGCAGAGCCACATGACCATTCCCGTGAGTCCGGGTCCGTTCACCCTCGTCTATCCGCAATGGGTTCCCGGCGAACACGGGCCGACCGGGCCGCTCGGCAATATCTCGCAACTGAAGATTTCAGCGGCCGGCCGTCCCTTAGCGTGGAGCCGTGATCAAGTCGACATGTACGCCTTCCACGTCGACGTTCCGGCGGGTGTTTCGTCGCTCGACGTATCGTATACCGTGCTGCTCAACGCGGCCGGCGACGTCATGTCGACGCGCAACGTCGCGGTCGTCAATTGGAATCGCGTGCTGCTCTATCAGCAGAACACGAACGCGCACGACGTATTCTTCCGTCCCAGCATCATCTTGCCGAACGGTTGGAGTTACGGCACGGCGTTACCGAATCCGCGACAGAGTGGAAATCGGGTCGAGTTCGGCGAGGTCCCGCTCAACATGCTGATCGATTCGCCGCTCGATTGTGGACAATACTACAAGCACGTGCAGCTGTGGCGTAACGGCAACGCGGTGCAGATGCTCGACGCGTTCGCCGACAAGCCGCAGGACCTCGACTTCCCGGCCAACATCATCGGTAAGTACCACCATATGGTGCCGCAAGCGCTGGCCTTGTACGGCGCTCGTCACTGGTACGAATACCACGCGTTGCTGACGCTCTCCGACGCGATCGGCTTTCAGGGCATCGAACACCACCAGTCCAGCGACAATCGGGCGCCGGACGACTTCATGACGAACCCGAGCGAGCAACTCGCCGGCGGCGACCTGATCACCCACGAGTTCTCGCACTCCTGGAACGGCAAATACCGCCGGCCTTTCGACCTGATTCAGCCGAACTTCCAGCTGCCGGAGCACACGGAGCTGCTGTGGGTTTACGAGGGGATGAACCAGTACCTCGGCGACCTGCTGTCATTCCGCACCGGCATCCGGCAGACCAAAAAGTACCCCGAGTATCTCGCTACGGTTTATGCCTCGATGGATTACGAACCCGGGCGGCTGAGCGAACCGTTGATCGACACGACGACGGGCGCGCCGTATCTCTACCAGGAGCGTGGCGAATACCCGGAAATTCGCCGGACCGCCGGAGACTTTTATACCGAAGGCGAGCTCCTCTGGCTCGACGTCGACACGATGATCCGTCAGATGAGCGGCGGAAAGAAGTCGCTCGACACCTTCTTACACGCCTACGCGGGTCCGCCGGACACGGGGCCGATCACGGTGCCGTACACGCGGGAACAGATCGAGGCCCTCCTCGACGGTGTCGTCCATTACGACTGGCATGCATTTTTCCAAGCGCGCGTCTATGAGATTGCGACGCATCCGCCGACGAGCGAGCTGCAACGTTCCGGCTGGCGGATCGTGTACAACGCCAAGCCCAACGAATTCATGGCGGCCCGCAACGGACTCGAACACGGCATCGATGCGTGGTATTCGCTCGGGCTGAGATTTACGGCGGGCGGTACGGTACGCGGCGTGCGAGAGTACTCGCAGGCATGGAACGCGCGGTTGGCGCCCGGCATGAAAGTTGCGGCGATCGACGGTCAGTCGTTCTCATCCGACGTGCTCGACTACGCGCTCAAGAACGCGCAGCACGCGAGCGCCCCGATCCAATTCCTGGCCGAACAGAACGGTTATTACGCGACGTACGCCGTCAACTATCACGGCGGCGCGAAGTACCCGCACCTCGTCCGCAATCAGGGCAAACCCGATATGCTCGGGCAGATCATGGCCGCTCACTAGGCAGGCCGACGGGCGTGCGTGTCCAGTCGGCGGCAATCGCCTGTTGGGCCTGAGCGAGCGTGAGGTGGACGCCGTGGTAGCCGCGGCGATAGCAGACGGCGGCGTGGAGCGCGTTTTCGACCGCGTCTTTGCGTAGGGCTTGGGCTTTGGCCTGCGGCCAGACGTTGCGCAGGTCCCACGCACCCGTACTGCCGCCAAAGGCGCGACCACCCAGTTCGATTGGAATGAGGTGGTCGATCGTATACAAGCGGCGGCGCGCGGGCGCGATAGCGTACTCTCGCAGGAGTGCCGCGCGGTAGCGTCGCCATTGCGCGTCGTAAGGGTGACGTGCCGCGCGTGCGTAGCCGCGGCTGCAGACGTTGGCGACCGTCGGCGCTACGCCGCGCGTTCCGATCGCACCCGGCGTCAGCCGCGCGCTTGGGCGCGCGAGCGCTGCTTGTCCCGAAGCCGCATCCGATGACATAATCCACGACGCGATCGCGCTGACGAGTAACGCCGTTGCGATATTCCGTCGTGGGCTCGCAAACATCACCTTCGCTCGGCTGAGAGCCTCACCATCATGTGGCTGCGAGTTGCGGTTCAAGCCACGATCGGTAGTATTGCGCATCTTCGAACGGAAGGGCGGTCTCGGCGATCCGCAGCGGCGCGAAGGTGTCGACCATCACGGCCAGCTCGTCGGTCGCTTTTTTGCCCAAGCTGTTCTCGACGGCACCGGGCTGCGGGCCGTGCGGGGCGCCCGCCGCGTGCAGGGTGATCGATCCTTCGGAGATGCCGCGCCGGCTCATGAAGTTACCGCTCACATAGTACAGCACTTCATCACAGTCGACGCTTGAATGGTTGTAGGGCACCGGAATCGCCAGCGGGTGGTAGTCGAAAAGGCGCGGGACGAACACGCAGAACGCGGCGCCAGGCGCTTCGAAGGTTGCGTGCGCGGGCGGGGGCTGATGAAGTTTTCCGGTCACCGGCGCGTACTCATCGGCATTGAAGGCGGTCGGATAGCAGTACCCATCCCAACCGACGACGTCGAAGGGGTGGTTCGCGACAAGGTAGGTCGCATGGCGTCCCGCATTGGTCACGCGAATTTCGTACGACCCTTGCTCGTCGATCGGCTCTTGTAGTTGCGGCGCGCGAAAATCCCGTTCACAATACGGTGCGTGCTCTTCGAGCTGACCGTAAGCGTTACGAAACTTGTGCGGGATGTCGATCTGCCCTGACGATTCGTACACGAGCAGCCGGGTCGGCTCGTCCGGCGTCAGACGATAGATCGTGCCGCACGGCACGAGCACGTAGTCGTGCGCACGGTACGTGAGTTCGCCGAACGGCGTCGCCAGCGTTCCGCTGCCGCTGTGCACGAAGAGCAGTTCGTCACCGCCGACGTTGCGGTAATAGTACGGCATCGAACGAGCGACGTCGGCGACCGATAGAACCAGGTCGTCGTTGCCGAGAATCGGCGTGCGGGCGTCGATCGCGTCCCCGCGGCGGCTCTCATCCCCGTGAGGGGTTAACTCCCCAAAACCAGGGGTAGCGGCGCCGCCGTCGTGCCCGGTCACGAAGTGCCGGTTACGCAATGGATCGTTCGGAAGAAAACGAACCTGCGGACGCTCCCACGTTTTGATGTCCAACGTCGCCGTCGGCGGCCGCAGGTGGTAGAGCAGCGAGGAGACGCTCTCGAAGCCTTTGGTCGAGAAGAGCTCTTCCGCGTAGAGTCCGCCGTCGGGCCGGCGAAACTGGATGTGACGCTTGGGGGGCACCGCTCCCGCACGGACGTAAAACGGCATGCGCCGATCTGCGGAACCGTGCGCCGGTTATCCTTCGTTGACGCAGGGTACGCCTTGAAACGAAGTGCCGCTCGAATCCGAGCGGCGCGAGCGAACGGCGAATCGGGCGGACCCGGAGGCTGCGCCTTCAGAGTCGACGCGAAGGGTCGCCGCACCAACCGCACGGAGGACCAACATGAGAGCTTTTCCACGAATCGTGACCGCGCTGCTCGCCGCCGTCCTCGGCGTGACCTTAATTGCGCCGAGGCCGGCAGCCGCGGACGGCGCCGCCAGTACGCGCAACATCATATTCGGCGCTGCCGCCGTCGGCGCGACGTTGCTGATCCTCAACCACAACAAGAAAGTCCACCAAAAATACGCTGAGTACGACCGCCGTCAAGCCGAAGACCAGGCCTCCAAGAATCAAGCCCAGGCGGCATACGAGTCCGAGCGGCAAGCGTACGGGCACGAAGTGGCGCTCGTCGATGAGTATCGCCAAGAGACGGCCTACCAGCATTCGCAGGTTGTGGGCCGCGACCGTGAAATCGCGTCGCTGCAACGTTCCCTCGTCGTCGCCAAATACGGCGAGCGGGCCGCGCCGCGGGTGGCATACAGACCGCGGGTTAACAATCGCACGCGTCGCGTTGCTCACGCAGCCGGCACCATGCGAACGAGGAATCGTTTGCGGCCGCACTCGCCCACCGTCGCCATGCGGCAGCAGAAGCAGGAAGTCGTATCGTACGGCTGGGGCGCGTACTAAAGGTTGCTCCGCAGATGCTACGAGGGCGCGACGGTGCTCGGGCTGCTCGCATCCCTCGGCGCGTGTGCCTCGCACGCCAATGACCCGCAGACGTTAGCGGATCGGATCACACACGCCGTCTACGCCGATGATCTGGGCGCGACCACCACCGGCTTCGACGACGAGACCAAGAACACGATCACGCGTAAGCAGCTTGGCGCGCTGTCCGATCGCATGCATGCACTGGGCGACTATCGAACGCTAACCCCGCGGACCGCCCAGCCCGACAGCGGCAAGTACACGTACGACGCCCACTTCACCCGCGGCACGATGCTCGTCGAACTGCGTATCGACCCGACCGGCAAAGTCGGCGCATATCGAGTTACGCCGGAAAACGCTCCCGCGACCCGGTAGCTTTCCGTTTATGGTAAACGCAGGCTGCCCTCTGCGATCGGGACGACGTTTCCACCCACTTCGATGCCGCCGTCTCCGTTTGCGCCATGGATTGCGACATGCAGCAGGCTCCGACGCCCCATCTTGGTGCCCTGCTCGCTGATGAAGCGCGTACCGCCTTCGTTTGAAACAAGACCATAGCGCATCATGTACGCGGCCAGCGGACCCGTCGCGCTTCCGGTCGCTGGGTCTTCGACCATCCCGTGTTCCGGCGCGAACATACGTGAATACGCACCTGTCGCCGTCGGTGCAAACACGAACACGCAATCCGAACTACTCTGCCCGTCGTGCAATCGACGAACGCCGCCGAGGTCGAGCCACGCGCGGTCGACGCTTACATGGTCGCGAACCGGGACGAAGATGGTGGGATTCCCCGCCGAGACGCGTTGCGGCGGAGCCGGTCCGAGTTCGCTCTCAGTGAGCCCGAGAACTTCGGCGCATACCGGGCGGTTGAAGGCCGGCCCGAACTCGATCGGCGGAGTCTTCAACCAGATGCGCAGCGGATCGCCCTGCTCGACTCGCACCGGCACCGCACCGATCGATTCTTCGATGGAAAAACGCTGTGACGACGCATCGACGAGCCCGCATTCCAACGCGACGTAGGCGCCCCCCACCGTCGGGTGGCCGGCAAAGCGCATCTCCATGGTCGGCGTGAATATGCGGAAGCGCGCGGCGCATTCGCGGTGTTCGCTCGGCAAGATGAAGACTGTCTCGGAGAGGTTGAATTCGCGGGCGATGCGCTGCATCGTCGCCGAGTCGAGGCCGCTAGCGCGAGGCAGCACCGCCAGGGGATTGCCTTCCAGCGGCGTCTCGGTGAAAACGTCAACGACGCGGTACTCGTATTCAGGTGAGCTCATGAGGGTCCTGGTGTGGTCAGTTGGCTCGCAAAGAACGTCATCACGTTGGTTGCCGCGTCGATGCGTTGGCTGAACGAGTCGCCGATGCCGTGGCCTTCGCCCGCGTTCTGGATGAGCAGGATCGGATGGCGCGAACTCGTTGCGGCCTGTAAGCGGGCGGTCATCTTGCGTGAATTCATCGGGCTCACGCGCGGATCGTTCTCCCCGGTCGTCATCAACATCGCGGGATACGCGACCCCATCGTGAACGTTTTGGTACGGTGACTGACGGATGACGTAAGCGAAGTCGGACGCTTTACGCGCGTCGCCGAACTCAGGGATGTTCGATGCACCGTTGGGTGAGAGCTGCCAGCGCGGGATGTCGTAGATGCCGACCTCGCCGACGACTGCACGGTAGAGGCTCGGATCGCGCGTGATCGCCAGACCCATCAGGAAACCGCCGTCGCTTCCGCCGAGGATGCCGAGATGAGCGGTGTCCCCGTAGCCGTGCGTTTCGAGGTATCGCGCGCACGATGCGAGATCGTCGGCGCTCTTGGTTTTGGTGCCGTGGACCGCAGCGAGGTGCCAGGCATCCCCGTATTCACCGCCGCCGCGCACGTTAGCGTAAGCGAGCACCCCACCGCGTTCGAGCCACGCCAGTTCGGTACCGATAAAGTGCGGGGCCGTAATGATGCCATATCCGCCGTACGCATAGAGGATCGTCGGCGCGGTGCCGTTGCGCTTCGGACCTGGAAGGTGCACGATCGTCAGCGGAATCTTGACGCTGCCGTCCTTCGACGGCACGAAGGCGCGCTCGATCGCGAGTTTCGAGTAGTCGGCAGGCGTCTTGGTTTCGATGCCGGTCGCGCTCAGTGCATTCGTCGCGGGATCGTACGAGAGCCACCGGCCCGGCGTATCGTAACTCGCATAAGCGACGATGACGGGCCCGTGCCGTGGATCGCCGGCCACACCGGCCACGTCGATATGCGCGGGTAGCGCGATCGGTCCGCGATCGGTCCCCGTCGCATCAAAACGGCGCACGAGCGATTCGCCGCCGTCGCTATACGTCGCATACAGGTCGCCGCCCGCGACGTACATACCTTCGATCGGTAGATCGCGAGCCGCGATGAACGTGTGCGCCGTTGCATACGAGGCACCGCGATGAAGCGCCACAACATCGAAGGTTGGGTGCATCTTACTCGTGCGTAGGAGGAGCGTGTTGCCGAAGAAGGTGGCGCTTTCGACACGATCGGCTACGCCGGCGACCTGCTTGAACGGGCTCGTTCCATCGCGCACCCAGACGGCGTACTTGCCGAGATCCCCCGGTTCGATCAGCGCCGCCGTGCGGGAGCCGTCGGGCGAGCGCAGCAGCACGTATTCGGCGACTCTCGATTGGCCTCTGCCGAAGACGTATGGATCGCTCGCCGGATCACTGCCGAGCGTGTGATGATAGAGCGCGATATTGAAGTGCCGTAACGCTGCGGGAACGTCGCGCGGCCAGCGGGCGTAGAGGAAGCCGCGGCCGCCGCTATCCCATACGACCGCGGACGGACTGACCCCGCCGCCGGCGTGCGCGATCGTATCGGGCAGTAGCGTCCCGGTTGCGGCCCGAGCGACGTGCAGCGCCTCTTCTTCGGAACCGCCGGCCTGTGTCGTGAAGGCGACCTTCGATCCGTCGGGCGACGGAAACACGGATTCGATCGCTTCCGGCGTGCCGCCGTGCGCAGCAGCGATCGGATCGTAGATGACGCGCTCGCTGCCGGAGAGGCCGTCGCGTGCGACCAGCAACGGCTGGGCTTGCGGCGGCGTCGTGCGTTCGTAGATGAAACGGTCGCCCGCGATCTGCAAGCCGAAACGCGCCGTCGAGGTCGCGGCGAGCGTTGCGATGCGCGCGCGCAGCGGCGCATATTCCGGTCGTGCGTGGAGAAACGCTAGAGCGTACGCACGTTGCCGAGCAGCCCATGCCTTGACGCGCGGCGAATCGTCGGTTTCCAGCCAGCGATAATCATCGACGTAGGCTCGCCCGAAGAGATGATCGACGACTGGAACCTTGGGGGTCGGTGGATATGGAGGCGAAGCCGTTGGGGTCGCGCCCAAGAGTGCCGCGAGCGAAAACAAAACGGCGAAACGACGTGTCTGCATGAGGCGTTCGATTCGAATTGCGGCATCCTTCGCCTGGTCAACGGCGGTCACCGACGAACGTGTCGGCGGTCCGCAATGGACTGGAACGGTGCCGAGTTCCCGGAGCGATCGCATCGGCGCAGGACTGCTACGCAGGTGCTCCGATGTCGGCGTCAGCCGGCTGGGGCAAATTCTCGCGCACGTCACTGTAGGCCGGGATTGCGGCCAGTCCGAGGTTGGCACGCATCATGTTGATGAGGATGCAGCCTTGTTCGATCGCGTCGTCGAGCGCGACGTGCGTGTGCGGTAGATCGGCGTCGATCCACTCCGGCGGATATTGGCGTTTGCCGACCTGGCGGTATTGCCGCTTCATCACGGCGGCAGCATATGTGCGTAAGTCGAGACTCGCAAAGCCGAACGGGCTCTCGCCGAGGTAGCGCTGCGCGTAATAGTACATGAAGGTGAAGTCGAAGCCGGTCGGCGCGCCGCAAAGCACCGGTTTCCCGAAGCGCCGCATCTCGTCGAGCCATGCCTTCGCATCGATCATGGCGATGCGCGCCGGGATCGGGTTCTCACGCGATTTCCGGTATGCTTGGGCTTGTGCTTCCGCGGCCCACCAATTCATCGTACGCTCGTCGAGGCCGGCGCCATCCATCAGATCGAGATTACGAGTGAATGTGCCGACGAGGGCCTTCTCGAGCGTGAAGGCCGCGAGACCGAAACTGAGCATCGAAAAAAGTCCCGGACACGGCCCGTTCGCTTCGACGTCGCACGAGATATAGAGTTCCGGTGTCGGCTGCTGTCGTTCGTTTGCGATGCGGCTTCCTTTGCATGCCCGCGCATCGCTCCCTTGGACATATCAGGCGCCGCAGCGCCTTTTGGGCGTATCGGGTGAGACTCGGGTACGCGGGTACAGTGCCGTAGTAGAGGAGGACCTATGAAAGACGATCGATTTCCGCCTCCCGGCACGGATGAGAGCATCTCGAAGCGCGGCGAGGACACCGCGAAGGAAAGCAATGAGCCCGGCTTCACGGAGAAAGAAGACGATTCGACGGGCCGCCGCGTCGGCGGAAAAACCGCGCGTGTGAAGACCGCCATCGATCCGCAGGACCCGGTCGATCCGAGCAGCCCGAATCTGCCTCCTGGGTAAGTCCGGCGTGGACGTGAGCCAAGGCCGCGGTCGAGAGCCGCGGCCTTCGTGCGCCGGCGCCCCGCGATGCGTAGCAGACGGCGTCGGTAACTCCAACCACGACCCGTTATGTATGGCCGCGTTCGGTTGCAACCGATCGCGAAGTTCCAACGGCTGCGGAGTACGACGGTGAGCGCGGCGCGGGCGTTGCTCGGCGAGCTGATCGACGACGCGGGACTCTTTCCGCCCGCGCGGCTTTCGATGGCCGATGCGCTCACTGCGCACGAACGCGCGCAGGCCGGCGAAACATATTGGATGCTCGGCCGCTTCATCGTCGCAGCTTCGCAGCTTGACGAGTTGCGCGCGCATCTGGACGATTCACCGGATCCGTTGCCGACGAGCGTCGTGCTCGACGGCGAGCCGAGCGACGGGCTGGAAGCCGCTGCAGCGGCGCGGGGTGACCGAATCTCGGTCGAAGCAGTCGAAGTACGAGCGGCGCTCATCGGGGGCGCAAGCGCCGATGCATTGGCGCGTTTTGCCGCCCGTTGCGGTCGGGTCGGATTACCAGCGACGACGCTGTGCTACATCGAGCTCGCCGTTGATGACGACCCGGCGCTCGCCCTGGCAAATCTGCGCGACGCGGGTTCGGCTGGGCGCGCGCTGTGCGCCAAAATCCGGTGCGGCGGCGTAACGGCCGAGGCGCGGCCGGATCCCGGGCGTCTCGCCGCCTTCATCGGCGCCGCAAAGGAGCACGCGGTTCCGTTCAAAGCAACCGCCGGACTTCATCATCCGATCGCTCACGATAATGTTTCCGCCGGGTTTCCGATGCACGGATTTTTGAACGTAATCGGCGGCGCCGTGCTGCTGCATGCCGGCGCGATCGACGGCGCTGGTCTCGAGGCGATGTTGCGCGATGAGGAGCCACGACATTTTCACCTGGACGAGCAACGCTTCGAATGGAGCGGCGCCGCGGCCGACGCGGCGGCGATCGGCGCAGCCCGCGCCGCTTTCGTGCACTCGTACGGAAGCTGCAGCTTCGAAGAACCGATCGACGACCTGTGCGCGCTCGGCATGCTTGGTGAAACGCGCTCCGTGTGAGCGCTGCCTGGTTCGAGATCGCGCGCGATTCCGACTTCCCCCTCGATAATCTGCCGTACGGGGCGTTCGTGCGGGAAGGCGACGGGGAATCGCGTCTTGGTGTCGCGCTGGGCGATGCGGTCGTCGACCTGCACGCGCTCGGGTGGGCCGGACTGTTCGACGCCGCCCTGCCGGACGCGCGCTCCGCGTTGTGCGCTGCAAATCTGAACCCGCTGCTCTCACGCGGAGCCGTTGCGTGGCATGCGGTTCGCGCGCGCTTAAAAGCGTTACTGTGTGATGGCAACGATGAGATCGCCGACGCCCGACTGACCCAAGCGCTGATCGCGCGCCGCGACGTGCGGCTCGTGTTGCCGTTCGCGGTCGGTGACTACGTCGATTTCTATTCGTCGCTGGAACACGCGACCAATCTCGGGCGGATTTTGCGCCCCGGCGGGGAGCCGCTGTTGCCGAACTGGCGTTGGCTGCCGATCGGCTATCATGGACGAGCGGGAACGGTCGTGTGCAGCGGGACGCCGATCGTGCGGCCCCGCGGGCAGACCAAAACGCCGACGGCAGGCGCGCCGAGCTTCGGCCCGACGCGCATGCTCGACTTCGAACTCGAGCTCGGCTTCGTCACGGGGGACGGTCCTGCGCTCGGCGCGAGCATCACTCCCGAGCGTGCTCACGACTATATCTTCGGCGTAGCCCTGCTCAACGATTGGAGTGCGCGCGACATTCAAGGTTGGGAGTACCAGCCGCTCGGGCCGTTTCTCGGAAAGTCGTTTGCGTCGTCGCTCGGCTCGTGGGTCGTACCGCTCGACGCGCTCGAACCGTACCGCGTGAGCGGCCCGCGACAAGAGCCGCCGCCCTTGCCGTACCTGGCGCTCGACGGCGCGCACGGCTATGATATCGCGCTCGACGCCACGATGGCATCGGCGCAGATGCGTGAGGAGCGCATGGCGGCGCAAACGATCGCGCGCACCAATCTGCGCGACATGTATTGGAGCATGGCGCAGCAGCTCGCTCACGCGACCAGCAACGGCGCGAGCGTCCGTGCCGGCGACCTTTTCGGCTCGGGCACGATTTCGGGCAGTGAGCCGGGCAGCTACGGCAGCATGATCGAATTGACGTGGCGTGGCGAACATCCGCTCGCGCTGGCTGACGGCACGCAGCGCGCGTTTCTCGAAGACGGCGACGAACTGACCTTACACGGCGTCGCGCAAACCGGCCGCAAACCGCGCATCGGACTCGGCGAAGTCAGCGGCATCGTGCTGCCCGCGCGCTAGGCGCAGAGCGGAGCTCAAGACTCGCGCGACCATCGCGGAACGCCGCGTGCAGCGCAATTTGAGGCCGATGTTGCGCACGTGGCTATGGATCGTTGAATCGCTGACCATCAACTGCGCGGCGATTTCCGTGGTGTTCTTGCCCCCGATGATCATCTCGAAGATCTCGGTCTCGCGCCGTGATAAGCCGTACTGAAGACAGGTGACCCGCAAGAGCGCCCGCTCGCTGCGGGACGTCGACGAACCAAACGAAGCGTTCAACATAACGCCATGGTAGAAGGTTGGCGCTCGCTTGAGTATGGGGGGAAACCCTACTCCGGGGCGCCCCGCGGCTTCGGCCGAGCCGCCCCGCCATCCGTCCGTTACGGACGAGGGTCGGCTGTCGGACAAAGTCCGAAGGCCTCCTACGGTGTGTCGGCGGAAACGATGAAAAGTAGAAGCTGGGCTCGTGAGCGCAGCCCGAGCTTGTGGAATATCTTCGTCAGGTGCTTCTCGACGGTCTTTTCGGTGATTTTCAAGGTTCCGGCGATGCCTTTGTTGCTGTAGCCCAGCGCAACGCAACCCGCGATCTGCTGCTCACGATCCGAGAGCAGCGACCAGGGCGAACCGGGCGACCGTATCCGCCGATCAACGACGGCGCTCATTACGGGATCATAACGCGGCCGTGCGGGCCTGTGTATGGGGGGAAACCCTAATAGCGGACCCGTCTTCGCGCGCCTACCAAGCGGCGGCGTTCAGATGTCGGTGCGGCTGCGGTAGGCGTTGAGGACGTCGCGCCGCGTCAGGATGCCCAGGAGCCGGCCGCTTTCGGGGTCGATGACCGGCAACAGCGGCGTCCGCGGATCGGCCATCGCGACGGCGGCCTGTTCGAGCGTATCCTCGCGGCGCAGCAAAAAGGCCGCCGGTTGAGCGAGCTTGCCGGCGGCCATCTCGGGATGCGTCAGCAACGCGCCGGCCACGTCCGAAGCGGTGAGCATGCCGATGAAGCGGCCATCTTCGACGACCGGGATGACGAACTCCGGACTGTGTTCCAGCCGCGGCGCAATGTCGCGAATCGGTTCGAGCGCCGCTGCGACGAACTCCGGGTCGCGCTGCACGGTTTGCACGCGGACGCGCGTAAAGGGACGCGGCCGACGCACGCGAGCCCAGTCGATGCCGCGCCGCACCAGCTTGAGTTCGTAGATCGTATATCCCAGCAGCCGCCGTCCGATCAAGGTTGCGATCACCGTGCAGACCATCAGCGGCAGAATGATCGTGTAGTCGTTTGACATTTCGAAGACGATCATGATGGCGGTGATCGGCGCTTCGGCCGCAGCGGCGAAGACGGCGGCCATGCCGACGAGGCCGTACGCAGCCGACGTGGCGGTCCAACGTGGAAAGAGATCGTGAACCACGTGGCCGAACGCGTTGCCCAGCATCGCGCCGGTATAGAGCGACGGCGCAAACACGCCGCCGCTGCCGCCTGCGCCGAGCGTGAGCGACGTTGCCAGCGGCTTGAGCACTGCAAGCACGAGCGAATGTCCCGCCGGCACATGGGAAGCGAGCATCGCGTCGACGTGGTTGTATCCGACGCCGAAGACTTGCGGATACCAGATACCGATGACGCCGACGGCCCCAAAGCCGACCGCTGCTTTAAGCAGCGGCCCCACGTTCCACGCGTCGAATCGATCCTCGAAGAAATAGAGTAAACGCACGAACATCGCCGCCCACAGCGCGGCGATGATGCCGAGGATCGCGTACAACGCCAGTTCCGACGGCGAAACCAGATAGAACGCGGACGCGGTAAACGACGGATGATTTCCGAAGTACGCGCGTCCGATCACCGCCGCGACGACGCTGGAAACGACGATCGTCGCAAACGAACGCGGCGCAAAATCGCCGAGAATCACTTCGCTTGCGAAAAAGACTCCGCCGATCGGCGCGTTAAAGGTTGCCGAGATGCCCGCGGCGGCGCCGCAGGCGACCAGCGTTCGAATGATCGGCGTCGGTGCACGCACGAGCTGCCCGAGCACCGATCCGATCGTCGAGCCGATCTGGACGATCGGCCCTTCGCGGCCGCAACTGCCGCCGAAACCGATGCAGGTTGCCGATGCAAGGCTCTTGACCGCGATGACGCGCGGCCGCATGACGCCGCCTTCCATCGCGACTGCAGCCATCACTTCGGGGACGCCGTGCCCTTTCGCTTCGCGGGCAAAGCGGTTGACGATGAACGCGGTGAGCACGCCGCCGACGAACAGGACGGGCAGCACTTGCGCTCGCCCGATCACATGGAGCGCCGGCGCGAACAAGCCGAAGGCCAGCTGCTGCTCGAGGAGGATCAGATAACGGAACCCGACGGCACCGTAGCCGCCGCCGACGCCGACGATGATGGCTGCCAGTAACAAAAACGTGCTTTGGTCGACCGATACGCGCCCGACGTCCAAGCGATAGCCGCGCTCGGTCTCGACGTACCGCACGCTCGGAAGTGGAAAAGGCAGACGCATCTAGGATTCGACTTCGTCGAATCTGTTGCGTTCGGCCTCCGGCCGATCCGCGTCGTCGCCCGTCGGACGGAGTCCGACGGACTCCTAGGGCGACGTTCTGCGCGGATGCTGTCTGCTACCGCTCCTACCGCGTAGCTGCTCGCGCAAACGCCGTGCACCGCGCTTCGCGAAGTTCGGCGCCGCAATCGCCGCGCCGATCACACGGGCCGCAGAGGCGAAGCGCCAGAAGCTGCAGAGCGTTAAGGCGATAATGCGTATGCGGTCAGATGGCCGTCTTGGTCCGAGCAGTACACCGCGCCGTCGACCGCAATGGGACTTTGCCAGTGAACCGCGCCGATCGAACCGCCGGCGGTGGAGGTCGTGCTGTTCCACAGCGCGTGTCCCGTCCTGCCGTCGAACGCCAGCAGCGCCCCGCTCGAGGCGACGAAGACGACACCGTTGATGATCGCGGGCGACGTCCCTTCGGGGCTGCCGGGCGCGAGAGGAGCGCTCCAACCCGCGCTGAGGCGACTCGTGCCGCGGGCGTCGGTCTTCAGCCGGTACGCCACGAGACTGCTCGGCAACCCGACGAAGATCCACGTCGTTCGGCCGTCATTCCAAACGGCGGGCGCCGAAAATAAGCGATCGCCCAGATCGATCGCCTGCAATTCCCCGCCGACGCCGCCGAGATGCGTGCGATCGAGCAGCCGTAAGCGCGCATCCTTACCGCCCTCGACCGCGAGCAACGGCGTGCGGCTGTGCGCTTGGCGCGGTAGAAGTGCAGGCGCCGTGCTGCCGAGGTCGGTGTCGCCCGATTCGAGCGCGGCATAATCGGCCGGGGTATAGGAACCCGCGATGGCCGAACCATCGCGCGAGAGCGCGATGACGGAGTCGCCGTAATCGTGGCCGCCGCTCGAGGCGTTGAAGTTGCCGTTGCCCGTGGCGACGTAAACGCGGCCGTGCAGCGAGGGGTCCGGGTCCACGACGGCGCCGGCGCGCGCCCACATGCCCGAACCACTGGAAGGACACGACGTCGCGGTCGGCAACGACCGATCGTTGCTGCACAGTGAATTGAAGACGTGCGTTGCTCCGTCGCGCAGCCGAACGGTGACGACGTGGCCATCGTACGGCGGCGCATCGCCGTAATATCCCGAAGTCACCGCGTACAGATAACCGCCCGAAAAATTTAGTGGTGAAGCGTCTTTTTCGCTATCCGGCATCGTCGTGATGCGCAGGGGGAAGCCGCGTTCGCGCCGTTCCTTGCCGTTCGCCGCATCGAGCTCGTGCACGAAACCGTCGACGCCCGGGACGAACAGCGCGCCACCCGCCGCTCCGGCCGCCGGCGTGGACGAGGTGATGTTCGGTCCGTGGGTCGCGAAACGCCACGCGATCTTGCCCGAAGCGGCGTCGATACCGTACGTCGTTCCATCCTTCGAGGTTTGGAAGAGCATCGGCGTCGGCTTGCCGCCGATGCGGACGTTCGAGAGAAATATCGGCGTGGAGTCCGCGACGTCGCCGAGTGTGATCTGCCAGCGGCGACGGAGCTTGCCGACGTTCGACGTCGATAGCGAGCGATCGCCCGGATCGTAACCGCTACGCGCAGCATCGTCGTTGAACGTCGGCCAAGCGGCGCCCAAAACCGCGAGCGCCGTGACACACGCCAGTGCGGCGCCACCTGAAAACGAACGGGTCATCATGCCGCGGTCTCGCCTCAAAAACACGCGGCCTCGCGCGTGGCTTCGTGGCCTGCGAAAATCAGCGGATACATGACACGTGTCCCTTCGAAGCGCGTCGGGAGCCCTCGAGCAGGGACGTACCCGTTTCGAGGTGCGAACGACTCGAATCGGCGCGCTGCGTGCGTCGCCGCCGTGCTGGAGCGGCGAGTGTTCCCCGGAAAGCAGGACCGCGCGCGCTCGATCGCTCACATTTTGGCCGCGGGCCTGCGAGCAAGCGGGAACGGCGCAACCTTTCGGGTACGTTGACGGACCATGCGCGGCCGTTTCAATCTATCGGTGCTCGCGGCGTTCGCTCTGGTGTCGTCGCTCGGAGCGCACGCGCGCGCTGCGGCCACGCCGACGGCCGATGCGATCTTCGCTCGGGCCAAGCATGCATGGCACGAGCGCCGGACTCTGCCGTTCGTCGAATACGGCCTGCTCGAACGTTACACGTGGCGCGCCCACACGCACGACAATTGGTGGCACGCCGCGTATCGTGCGTCGGATCACGCCCTCGTTCTGCACCGCATCATCGTCGCGGAAGCGGAACAGCAGCGCTTGCGCGGCACGGCGTTCGCCCTGCACCTGCGCACGCACTGGGGTTCCGCTCGCGCGGACACCTTGGAAACCAACCCGAACGCCGATGCCTTCCCGGTGCTCGACCCGCAGGTCGATCCCGACGCGTCGTTCGGTCTCGTGCGTCACGCGCCGCACGCCGAACTGATCGGTAACGCTTTTCTGAATGAACCGACCCCGCAGCCGAGCGCTGCTGCGACGGCCACACCGCTACCGTCGCCGTCACCGTCCGTTGCGCCCGGCGTGCCGACGGAAGCGCCGCTGCGCGAGCTCGTGCGCGTCGAAGCGGTCGCGCGTGACTACACGATCGTTCTCGCCGGCATCGATCACGTTCGCGCTGTCGAGGCCTACCATCTCGTGTTGACGCCGCTGCGTGAGCCGAACCTCTACCGGCTACGCGACCTGTGGGTCGACACATCGGATTACGAGACCGTCAAACTCGCCGTCGACGGCCTCTTCGAAGGCAAACCGTACGACGCCGCGCGTTGGACGGTCACCTACGTCAACTTCAACGGAGAACCATACGTCCAACAGATAAAGACCGACGATACGCTGCGCTTCGGCATGGACCGCTACGTCGCGGGCCTCGAGTACGACTTCGTCCAATACGCCTTCCCGCAAACGATCTCGCCCATCGAATTTACGCGGCTGTTGTAAGACGGACCGCGGCGAGAGGTTTGGGTGATGAACCGGCGGTAATGCGGTCTGATGGCCGATCCGATTACGCTTGCGGCGCTGCGCGCTTTCGTCAACCTTTCCGATCCGCGCTTGTCGCCTGGCGGGACGCGGATCGCGTACGTTCGTACGACCCGCGATTTCAAGAACGACCGTAACGACTCCCAGATCGTCGTGATCGGCGGCGACGGTCGTTCGCGAACGGTTGTCGACCCCGGTCCGTTCGTCGCTGCGCCGCGCTGGTCGCCTGACGGTACGCGACTCGCTTACCTGCGCCACACGCTAAAGCATGGCGAGGACCAGATCGTCGTCGTGCCCATCTCTGCCGCAGACCACAGCGGCGCCGAACAGACCGTCACCCACGCTAAGAACGGTGTCGAGCATTATGCTTGGAGCCCCGACGGCACGCGTTTCGCCTTCGACACGCCCGACGACGAGCCCAATTCCGCAGCGGCGAAACACCACGACGACCTCTTCGATGTCGGCGACGACGGCTTCCTGATCGATAAGCCGGCGGTCCCCTCGCATCTGTGGCTCGTGGCACGCAGCGGCGGAGCGGCGCGGCGGCTGACCCACGGTTCGTGGAGTTTTTTCGAAGCGGCCGCACCGTTCGCGGGTAGCCCGAGCGATCCGTCTTGGTCGCCGGACGGCCGCACGATCATCTTCAATCGCGATGCCGACACGGCGACGGCGGCGACGGATCAAACGAGCGTCGGCGCAGTTGACGTTACGAGCGGACGGGTGCGGCAGCTGGGTCCGCTGCGGCGCTACGTGTATTTTCCGCAATATGCCGCGGCCGGCGGCCGCTACGCGTACATCCGCCCGCATGGGCCGGGACCCGTCAGCGTGAACGACGCGATCGTCGCTACGCCCGGAGGCGCGGAAACGGATCGAACGCAACAGTTCGATCGCGACCTGAGCGGCATCCGCTGGGCGGGCAACACGCTCGTCGCACTCGCGCAGGATCACTTGCTGAACACGATCGTTTTGATCCCGCCGGCCGGCGCGCCGCAGCGCATCAACGTCGGGCGCCTATCGGTCGAGAGCGTCGACGCCGACCCACGTCTGCGTCTCGTTTTCGTCGCAAGCGCTTACGGCGTACCACCCGAACTCTACGTCGTTGCGAAGCCCGGCGCCACACCTCGCGCGATCACGCACGAGAACGCCGCGCTGCGTCGTTACGATTACGGTCGCGCCGAGCCGATCACCTGGACCGCTTCGGACGGCGAACGTTCAGAAGGCGTCGTCATCCACCCGCCGCACGAACGTGGCGGCGTCAAATATCCGCTCTTGTTGTGGAGCCACGGCGGTCCCGAAGGCGAAGCGTCCGGACTTGGCTTTGGGGAAGAATATGGCGGCGGTTACGATGCCGGAATCATGGCGGCGGCCAACGGCTTGTATTCGTTTTTTCCCAACTACCGCGGCAGCAACGATTACGGCAACGCGCACGAACACGGCGTCTATCGCGATCCGGGCGTCGGCCCCGCGCGTGACGTCCTAGCGGGCCTGGCCGCAGTCGAGCGCCGCTATCCGATCGACACGAGTCGTGAAGCGATCGGTGGTCATTCGTACGGCGGCTTCATGACGGCATGGATTATCGGACATGATGCGCGCTGGAAATGCGCGATCGTCGCCGACGGCGCCGTCGACTGGCGCGAAGCGTACGACCTTTCGGGCGCAGGGAACCTGGCCTGGACGCGCGATTCGCTCGGCGGAACGCCGGCGAGCGCGGCCGCCGGGCCCCTCTACAGAAGCGGCTCGCCAATCGCGTATGTGGGGGGCGTGCGCACCCCGACCTTGATCCTCACCGGCTTAGCCGACGAAACTGTCCCCTTCAGCGAATCGTGGGAGTACTATCATGCCTTGCGCGACCGCGGCGTGCGGGCGCGTTTGGTGGCGATTCCGACAGCCCATCACACGCCGTCGGACCCCGTCCGCCTGGCCGCCTACTACCGGACGATGTCCGATTGGCTCGCAGCACACCTCGCGCACTGACCTCCTCCGCGCGCGGCGCGCTCGGAGCATCGGCAAAGCGTACGCTTTCGTGGTTAAGCAAGCGCGTCGCCGCGCCGAACATCCGATGATCGGAATCCAGGGAAGCGAGCCGCCGCTAACGTTCCGCCGCTCGGCGCCGTTTCCAGGATCGGAGGAAGGCTGACGATGAACCACGACCCGCTTCCGCCGCCGGCGGGACCGTCGCGCCCGATGTGGCGTGACGAAGCGAAGGTCACCTATGCGGTCAAGATCCTCTTACTGATCGTGCTCGCCGGCATGATTGCGTCGGCCATCGTCGATTTCATCGGACGCATCGCGACGGTCGGCATCATCGTGATGGGCGCGATCTTTTTCAGCTACCTGATCTATCCGCTCGTCCGGCGCCTGAGCGCGCGATTCTCCGTCGGCGTCTCGATCGGCATCGTCTATGCGGCCTTCGCTGCCATCCTTATCTTCGGAGTGGCGGTGATCGTCCCGGCTCTGAGCGCCAACGTCAAAGATTTCGTCGTCCATGCACCGAGCATGACTCAGAACATGCAGCGCGCTTTAGCGACCTCGAACAATCCCGTCGTGCAGCACTTGCCGCCCGCGGCGCGCGATTACATCGCGAAGTTACCGGCGACGATGGAGGGGCTTGCCTCACGTTATGGCGCCGACGCCGCCTCGAAGACCTTCGCCATCCTTCTCTCGACCGTCTCGCTGCTGTTGCTGTTCATCATCATACCGGTCGTCGCAGCTTACATG
>JALYUD010000147.1 GCA_030853905.1 Vulcanimicrobiota bacterium | reverse complement strand
AACGCGGGCGTTGCATAATGGTAATGCCTCTGCCTTCCAAGCAGAAGTCGCGAGTTCGATTCTCGCCGCCCGCTCCAGAAAACTGACGCCCCCGTAGCTCAGTGGTAGAGCGTGATATTGGTAATATCAAGGCCATGGGTTCAATCCCCATCGGGGGCTCCACGAGATGCCGGATATTACGAAGGTTTTCGGCCATTCATCGTCCGTACCACCTTCCGATGACTTCGCTCAAGAGGCTGACCGAGACGAGCGTAAGGTTAAACCGGATCGAACGCGCGCTGCACGATCATCGCTTCGCCGATCGCGCGCGCTTCCCGCAGCGTTTCAGCCGTGCCGGCTTCTCGGCCGGACTGGATCAGCTTTGCCAGCTCCTCATCGAAAAGCCGCGAAACCTCAGCTTGCGTGTGCATGCCGTGCTCGATGCGCTGGGCGATCATCAGACGGTAAATGCGATCGGTTGCCAGGTCTTCCATGTAGCCGTCGAGGAGGCTTGCGCCCTTACCGTTGAGGTAGCCGTTGCGGTAGCGGATCACGGTGCGAACGGCGGCGCGCGTTCCGTCGGTCGTGCGCTGTCCCACTCCGGCAACGGACGGCCGCAGATCGGGATGCGAATCGAAATCGGGTGCATACGTCGGTAGTTGATTCGGTTCGGGAAATTGCGCAACTGCGATCGTATTCTGATCGGGGTGCCCCGTCCACGCGCCGTCCATTAGGCAGCTTGCTTCGTTCTTCTTGTCCTGCGCGAGCACACGTAAGGCGCGCTCGTTCAGCTCCGGATCTTCGCGGCTGGGATAGAGCGCCGTCATTCCGCCGATCGCGAGCATCCCGTGCTTGTGGCAGATCGACGGGATCAACGTGCGCAGGTTCTGGAAGAACGCCACGTCGTGCGGAATCGTATTGCGGTCAGGCAAGACCCAGCTTGGGTCGTCGAAGTTGTAGTGGATCAGACTCGCCATGTAATCCCAGCGACCGAGATTGAGTCCCAGCAGATGCTCGCGTAGGTTATAGGCAAACTCCTCGAGCTCAAAGGCGAGCGGGTGCGATTCGCACAGCGCCATGCACTTGATGTAATCGTGTCGCTGACCTTTCGCTTCGGCCACTGCCTGAAAAACGTCGCGCCACCACAGCGCTTCGTCGGCGGATTCGGACTTCGGAATGTAGATGCACAATGGGTGCTTGAGGCGCGATAGATCAAGTTGATAAACGAGCAACGCTAGATCGAAGAGCGACGCGGAGCTCAGCTCATCGTAAATCCCGGCTTGGCTGAGATGAAGCCCGCGAACGCGCGTGAACGTTACCGTCGCAGACTCGTCGATGCCTACGGTACGGCCGCGTTTCGAATCGGCGTATGACAGTTCGCCGTACAGCGCGGCGACGATGTTGCGTACCCCGAGCAAGGTATGCTCCCAACCGTAGGCCACCGAGTCTTCGAGATCGAGCATGACGCCGGGGGCGCCGGAGTTGAGCATCTTAACGACGAGCTCACTCTCGTCGGCGGGCCCCGTCATCTGATTGCGCTGATCGCGGCACCACGCGGGCAGATCGACGTTCCATGTAGTCGTCGTCGCTTCCGACGGTGACGGGTACGTCGGACGGTCACCCTGCAGGGAAGCAGCGACCACGCGTTTTCGGGCCGCGGCCAAGGCCCGCTGACGCGCGCTGAAACGCTGGTGCAGCGGCCGATAAAAGGCCGCGAAGCCCGCCTGCAAGTCACGGTCGATCGCGAACCCGGCCGGCGCGACGTTCATCGGTGGTAGCGTGGGTTCTGAGAGATTCAACGCAAACTCCTGAAGGCAAAAAGGCGCCGTTCCGGTCGCACCCGCGAAGCGCTGTTTTCGGAACGCAGCGTCACTTCCCGGTCGGCCACGAAGCTCCAGAGCGAGCGCCGGTGATCAGCTGGTTGGGTGGTCTCCGGAGGATGGTCGTGCCCTTCGGCCGGAAGCAGAGCGGGCGGCCTGCGCCCGTAGCTCAAACGGATAGAGCGAGGGACTCCTAAGCCCTAGGTTGGACGTTCGAATCGTCTCGGGCGCACATGCCGCAGGGACTGAGCCTAGCGCGTTGCCACACCCCCGGCCCCATGCTATAATGGCCTTGGAACGGACTGCGCGTCCGTTTTCTTCATGTTCGCAAGCCGCGCGAAGGGAGCAAGATGGCGAAGAAAGAGACCCGCGTGATGGTCGTGCTGGCCTGTCAGCACTGTAAGCGGCGCAATTACAATACGCAGAAAAACAAGCAGCACACGACCGACCGCCTCGAGCTTTCAAAGTACTGCCGCTTTTGCCGCTGCGCGCGCGCCCACCGCGAGACCCGCTAAACGTCGCCTCCGGCAGCACTTATTGCCGCGCAGGCCGAATACGTTACCATGGTCTCTCGAACCCTAGGGCGGTAGCTCAATTGGTAGAGTTGCGGTCTCCAAAACCGTCGGTTGCAGGTTCGAGTCCTGTCCGCCCTGCCAGAACGTTTACGAGGGAGCACGATTCAGATGAATAGGCCAACGGGTGGAAGCGGAACGACGGTGCGGCCCGGCCCCGGTCGTGTTCCGGTGCGGCCGAGCGGCGATCGTGCCGCTCGGCAGCAAAACGCCGAGCGTTTCATACGCGACCTCGTCAATGAGATGCGGCGCGTCACCTGGCCGAGCCGCCCTGAATGGGTTTCGGCGACGATTCTCACGATCGGACTCGTGATTTCAATCGGGCTGTACACCTACATCCTCGACCAGGTATTCGGCCTTCTCTTCGGCGCGATCCACAAGTAACTGCTGAAAGCAAGCATGGAAGAAACACTGCAGGAACTCCCGGCCGCCTCCGTTGCGACGGCGCCCCCCAAAAAAGACGAGCGCCGTCGATGGTTCGTCGTGCACACGTACTCGGGCTACGAAAACAAGGTCAAGGCGAACCTCGAGCGCCGCATCCATTCGATGAACATGCAGGAGAAGATTTTCCGCGTGCTCGTCCCGATGGAAGATGAAGTCGAGTTCAAGGACGGCAAGCGGAAGATTACACCCAAGAAGGTTTTCCCCGGCTACGTTCTCGTCGAAATGGACATGGACGATCAGTCGTGGTACGTCGTTCGCAATACATCGGGAGTGACCGGGTTCGTCGGCTCACCCGGCGCCGGCGAAAAGCCGGTACCGTTACAAGAAAAAGAAGTGAAGACGATCCTCAAGCAGATGGGCATCGAAACGCCCAAGCTCAAGATCGACTTCGCCAAGGGCGACCGCGTCAAAGTCACGAGCGGGCCATTCTTCGACTTCACCGGCATCGTCGACGAAATCCAGCCAGAGAAAGAGAAGGTGCGCGCCCTCATCTCGATCTTCGGCCGCGAAACGCCCGTAGAGTTAGAATTCTACCAAATCGAAAAAGTCTGAGACTTCTCAGCGCTCTCCGCGCGCAGCCGCGCATTCTATCGTCGTTGACGGTGCGCGCCGCTTTCGGTTACACTTGATGAGTTGCGCTGCCGGCATACCCCGGCGGCGGCGCGGAATATGAGGGGGAGAACGCCGCAGCGCGGGTTCGAGAGGAGTTCTGCATGGCAAAAAGAGTCGTCGGTAAAATCGGTTTGCAACTCAATGCGGGCAAAGCGACGCCCGCACCGCCGGTCGGCCCGGCGCTCGGGCCGTATTCGCTGAACATCATGGCGTTCTGCAAAGAATACAACGAACGCACCCAAGCCCAAGCCGGCATGGTGATCCCCGTCGAGATCACCGTCTTCGAAGACCGTACGTTCACGTTCGTCACGAAGACCCCGCCGGCGAGCTTTCTGATAAAGAAGGCGATCGGCATTGAATCGGGTTCGGCGATCCCCAACCGCAACAAGGTCGGCAAGATCAGCGCAAAACAAGTGCGCGAAATCGCTGAAACAAAGATGGCGGATCTCAACGCGAACGACGTCGACATGGCGATGCGGATCATCTCCGGAACGGCGCGTTCGATGGGCGTCGAGGTGACCGCGTAATGGCGCAGCAGCACGGCAAGAAGTTCCGCGCCCTCGCGACCTCATACGATCGCGCGAAATCGTACGACGTCGCCGAAGCGACCGCGACCGTCAAACGAAACGCGACGGCGAAGTTCGACGAAACCGTCGAGATTCACGTCCGTCTCGGGGTCGACCCGAAAAAGAGCGATCAGAACGTTCGCGGCACCGTCCTGTTGCCGCACGGCACGGGCCGCACCGTGCGCGTGATCGCATTCGCTAAAGGCGAACGGGCTCGCGAAGCGGAGGCTGCCGGTGCGGACATCATCGGCGACCAGGATCTGATCGATCGCGTCAAAGCGGGCTTCGCCGACTTCGACGTTGCCGTCGCCACGCCCGACATGATGGGCGCCGTCGGCTCGAACCTAGGGCGCATCCTCGCGCAGAAGATGCCCAACCCCAAGTCCGGCACCGTAACCCCGAACATCGGCAACGCCATCCGCGACATCAAGGCCGGCAAAGTAGAATACCGCCTCGACAAAGCGGGCATCGTGCACACGATTGTCGGCAAGGCCAGTTTCGGTGAAGCCGCGCTGGCCGAAAACGTCGCGACCTTACTGGACGCTATCGTCCGGGCGAAACCAGCCGCCTCCAAAGGTACGTACGTTCGCAGCGTGACCTTGACGAGCACAATGGGTCCCGGCGTCAAAGTCGATCCGAACCGCATCAAGGCGACCGCCGCCACCGCTTAGAGCGGGATACAGTACCACGGCACACCGCACTGGCCGTTCGCGAACGACCGTCGATATCGCGGGCGTCCTCCACGCCGGTCGCGAGCTCGAGGTCCGAGACGCCGTGCCCCTGCCTGACTTCGGCGCTTTCCACTTCCCGCAGCCGCTCGACGTGGCGCTCGCGATCCGCCATAGCGGCGGTGCACTCGAATTGCGCGGAACGATCGACGGCCGAGCTGCCGGCGAATGTGCCCGCTGCCTCGAACCCGTCGACCTTCCGCTGCACCTCGAGATCGACGAACGCGTCGATCCCGAGAGCGGCCGCGACGATCCCCTCGGCGAAGGCAACGTGTTGCGCGGCGAGGAGCTCGATGTTGCGGACCTAACACGACAACAGATCGACTCGGCGCTCCCGCTCGTGCTCGCGTGCAGCAACGACTGCCCGGGACTTTGCCCGCAATGCGGACGCAAACGCGCCGGCTCCGCAACCAACGGTGGGGGGCCGGACGGTTCCTGCACCTTGTGTGGGGAACCGGACGAAAAAGAAGCCGGCCTCGCAGGCCGCGGCACCGGCCACCACCCGGTTCCCCACCAGGGGAACCGTTGCACGCATCCGGAGTAGAAAAAAAGATGGCGAATCTCAAATGGAAAACCCCGCGCTCGAAAACGCGCAGCCGCCGCGCGGCGAATTGGAAACTCGAAGCGGTAACGGCCGTCGCCTGTCCGCAATGTCACGAAGCAAAGCGTCCGCACTTCGTGTGCGGAAACTGTGGCTTTTACGACGGTCGTAAAGTAATCGCGATCAAGGACGACCAGCCCGGCCACACCCATTAAGTCGGGCATTCCAGGGGGGGCCGTCGCTTTCGGCGCGCGCATCAGCGGCGTCGGGCACTACGTGCCCGAGCGCGTCGTCAGCAATGCCGATCTGGAGCGCATCCTCGACACCTCCGACGAATGGATCGTCACGCGCACCGGCATGCGCGAGCGCCGCTATGCCGCGCCGGGTCAAGCATCGAGCGACCTGAGTACGGAAGCCGCCCGGCACGCCCTCGAACGCGCCGGTCTGCGCCCGGGCGACATCGATTGCTACATCGTCGCCACCGTCACGCCTGACTATCAATTTCCCGCGACCGCCTGCATCGTCGCCTGCAATCTCGGCGCGATCGGTAAAGCCGCCTTCGATATCGAAATCGCTTGCAGCGGCTTCATTTACTCGCTCCCGATCGCCGCGAGTTTCGTCCGTTCGGGGGTTTTCCGCCGGGTCATGATTATCGGCGTCGAAACCCTTTCACGCATCACGAACATGGAAGACCGCGGCACGGCGATTTTATTTGGTGACGGTGCCGGCGCTGCAATCGTCGAACGCACGAGCGCCGAGCGGGATTCCTTCTTAACGTGCGAACTCGGCGCGGACGCCACCAACCCCGAACTTCTCTACGTCAACGGCGGCGGTTCACGAAACCCCATGACGCCCGAGCTCCTCGCCCAAAAGAAAGACAAGGTGGAAATGAGCGGGCGCGAGATCTTCCGCTACGCCGTTACCAAAATGGTGGAAACGTCGAAAAACGTGCTGGCCAGCGCCGGCCGCACGACGGCGGATATCGACTGGCTGATTCCGCATCAGGCCAACCTCCGCATCATCGAAGCCGCCGCGAAGCGTCTGGATGTGCCGCGCGACAAGATCGCCCTCAACATCGATCGTTACGGCAACACGTCCTCCGCCTCGATTCCGATCGCGCTTTCAGAAACGATCGAACGCGGCGCGTTACGCGACGGCGATCTGATCATCTTTACCGGTTTCGGCGGCGGCCTTTCGTGGGGCTCGATCGCCTGGCAATGGAGCGGGTGATGCGCGTCGGCGTCGTCTTTCCCGGCCAAGGTTCGCAAAGCGTCGGCATGGGGGGCGCGCTGCTCGAAAGTTCGCCGAGCGTAGCCGACCTCTTCGCCCGCGCGCAACGCGTCCTCGGTTACGACCTCGCGCAGATCGTGCGCAACGGCCCCGAAGAAACGCTGCGCCAAACACGTTACAGTCAGCCCGCGATCTTCGTCGTCAACTACGCACTGGCCGCCGCTGCGGGCGACGCGCTCGCTCCCGTCGCCAGCGCCGGCCACTCGTTTGGGGAATACTGCGGCCTCACGTTAGCCGCTGCGCTAACGTTCGAAGACGCGCTCGAACTCGTGCACGCGCGTGCGCTCGCGATGCAAGCGGCCGCCGAAACGGCGCCCGGCGCCATGGCTGCCATCCTCGGACTCGACGCGGAGCGCATCCGCGAAGCCGTCGCGCAAGCGAACAAAAGCGACGGACGCGTGCAGCTCGCCAACTTCAACGCCCCGTCACAGATCGTCGTCAGCGGCGATCGCGCCGCCGTCGCGTGCACGGGCGACCTCGCTCTCGCCGCAGGGGCGAAGCGCGTCGTGCCGCTCAACGTCTCGGGCGCCTGGCACAGCGAGTTGATGGCGCCGGCGCGCGCGCGTTTCGCGCCGTACGTCGAACGGGCGACCATTACGGTGCCAAAGTTTCCGGTCATCTCGAACGTCGACGCGCAGCCGTACCGCGACGTTGCAACGATTCGCACGAACCTCGTGCGCTCGGTGACCGAAGAAGTCCGCTGGCACGCTGCTTCCGAGCGCCTGCTCGCCGAAAACCTCGACCTGATCGTCGAGTTCGGCGGCTCCGCCGTCCTGACACCGCTGCTGCGCCGCCTCCCGAGCGTGCCCGCGACCATTCATGTCGGCGACGACAAAGCCGTCGCCGCGCTACGCGAGCGGTTAACCGAAGGCGTCGTGTGAGTGCAGTGCAGCCCCCAAGGGAGCCGACTTCTCGCGCCTGAAGCGAACGCAATTTCCAAGCTTTAGGTAGCAAGGTCTTTTTGCGCGGAAGGCGCCCGAGGGTTGTCAATCTCGGATTCACGCGTAAGAAGTTGTGGTGCTCCGCTCAGGTTGCGATTTCGTATGATGTTGACGGGGAGCTTCGAGACGCGCAGGCGGATCAGAGCGGTTCATCGACGTTACCGGAAAGCGGTCAGCCGGCGCGGGAATCGACGACGGGGTGCGAGGCGCCACGAGCGAGGACTACCTGCGGATGAAACTTCGCCGCCGTTGATCACCCTCGACACGTCGGCGGTTTTCGCCGCATCCGCGAACTGGCCAAGCGTTATGGCAACCTGCCGCTCGGGGCAGCCGACGCAAGCGTCATCGCTTGCGCGGAGCGCCTCGGCGGACGTGTTCTCACCCTAGATCGCCGCGATTTCGACGTGGTCGCTCGCGAGGTGAAGCTGCACATCGAGCCACAGTAAACGGCCGCCCTCGCGCTGGAACAGGGACCCGCCGGGAAGGCGGCCTAAAGCGTCGGGGATGAATGCACGCCCCGCTGCGTTGGCCGAAAGCGTCGCGCTGATCACCGGCGCAAGCCGCGGGATCGGCCGCGCGATCGCCGTCGATTTCGCCCGTGCGGGCGCCGACCTCGCACTCGTCGGCCGCGACACGGCCGCGCTTGAGGCGACGGCGAAAGAAGCGAAAGCGGCGCGCCTCGAGACCCGCATCCTATCGCTGCAAGCCGACGTGACGGACTCGCGCGCGATCGACGCCGCAGTCGCCGCAACCCTAAACGAATACGGCCGCCTCGACCACGCGGTTGCCAACGCCGGCCAAGCCGTCGACGGGCTGCTGGTGCGCACGAAGCCCGAGGACGTCGACCTGATGCTCGACGTGAATCTCAAATCGGCGTTTCACCTGACCCGCGCCGTCGCGCGCCCGATGATGAAGGCGCGGCGCGGTTCGATCGTCCTGATTTCGAGCATCGTCGGCCTCTCCGGCAACGCGGGCCAGGCCGCTTACGCGGCGTCCAAGGCGGGCTTGCTCGGCCTGGCAAAGTCGGTGGCGAGGGAATTGGGCTCGCGGAACGTAAGAGTGAACGCCGTCGCGCCGGGCTACATCGAAACGGCCATGACCGCATCGATGCCCGAGCAGGTGCGCAATCACTATCTGACAA
>JALYUD010000140.1 GCA_030853905.1 Vulcanimicrobiota bacterium | reverse complement strand
CGATATTTCGGCGACGAAGCATCATCACGAATCCCGGAAAGGCGTTGCCAATCCCTCTCGAAGTCTAAGCGCGTGCTGCTCTTGGGAATCGAAACGTCATGCGACGACACCGCGACCGCGATTGTGCGCGACGGGCGCGACATCATCGCCGACGTGTCGACCAATCAGGACGAGTTTCATGCGAAGTTCGGCGGCATCGTGCCGGAAATCGCCAGCCGCCGCCATCTCGCGCTGCTGAGCGCGGCAGTGGACGATGCGCTCGGGCGAGCGGCGTTACGCCTCCGTGACGTTGACGGTATCGCGGTCACGACAGGCCCGGGGCTGATCGGAAGCCTCGCGATCGGCGTCGCGAGCGCCAAAGCGCTCGCTTTCGCCAGCGGTAAACCGCTCTACGGCGTCAACCACCTGCACGGACACATCTTTGCATCGTTTCTCGAACGCGACGCCGGCCCGCAGTACCCGTTTCTTGCGCTGCTCGTTTCCGGCGGCCACACACAGCTCGTGCACGTCGCGGGGCCGCTGGACATGCACGTTATCGGGCGCACGCGCGACGACGCGGCAGGTGAAGCATTCGACAAGACGGCGCGTTTGCTCGGGCTCGGGTTTCCCGGCGGTCCGGAGATCGACCGGCTCGCGCGCGACGGCGATTCTAGCGCGTTTACATTTCCACGCCATCGCGCAGCGGGCGAATCGCTCGACATGTCTTTCTCGGGCGTGAAAACGGCCGTTCGCTATTTTCTGGAAGGCGAGCGCGGCCGCGACGCTAAGCCTGCCGACGTCGCCGCATCGTTCCAAGCCGCCATCGTCGACGTGCTGCTCGACCGCCTCGGTCGCGCCGCACGGCAAGCGCCCTATCGCGCCGTCGTTCTCTCCGGCGGCGTCGCCGCGAACTCGGCCTTACAAGCAGCGTTCCATGCTTGGGCCGAGCGCGCCCGTATGCCGGCATTCGTGCCGCGCCCTCGCCTGTGCACCGACAACGCCGCGATGATCGCCGCCGCTGCCGCCCATCAGAGCTCCGCGCTCGAAGTCGATCCGCGCACCGTCAGTGCAGATCCCAACTTGCCGTTCGCTCCTACGGGTACAGCCCGCGACTGATCGTCGCTTCGGCGACGCGCTCGATGGCGACGGCGTAGGCGCCGCGGCGCATGTTGACGCGGCGGCGCTTGGCGGCTTCGAGCGTTTCTGCAAACGCGCGCACCATCTTGCGGCGCAGACGTTCGTTGATGTCGTCCTCTTCCCAGAAGTTGTTCTGCAGGTCTTGCACCCACTCGAAATATGAAACGGTCACGCCGCCGGCATTGGCCAAAATGTCGGGCAGGACCATGATGCCGCGGTCGTACAGGATATCGTCGGCCTCGGGCAAGGTCGGACCGTTGGCAGCTTCGGCGACGATCGCGGCTCGAATGCGCGGCGCGTTCTCCGGCGTGATCACCTTCTCGAGCGCGGCCGGCACCAGCACGTCGCAGTCATATTCGAGCACATCTTTATTGTTGAGCGGGTCGCTTTTCGGAAAGCCGACGACGGAGCCCGTGTCCGCTTTGTGGGTCACCAGGCTCGCAACGTCGAGGCCGCCATCGTTCGCCACGCCGCCGCGTGAGTCGGACACCGCGACGATGCAGTAACCGGCCGCTGCCATCAGTTCGGCGGCGTGCAGTCCGGCGTTGCCGAAACCTTGGATCGCGACGCGCGCGCCGCTCGAACTCCGGCTGATCTCGCGCATCGCTTCGTCGACGACGTACAGGCAGCCGCGGGCCGTGGCTTTATCGCGGCCGAGCGAGCCGCCGATCGAAACCGGCTTCCCGGTCACCACGCCGGGAATCGAATAGCCGTGCTGCATTGAGAACGTGTCCATGATCCAGGCCATGATCTGCGGGGTCGTGTAGACGTCCGGAGCTGGAATGTCTTTCTCCGGACCGATGATGATCGAAATTTCGGTCGTAAAGCGACGGGTCAGACGTTCGAGTTCTCGCTCCGAAAGCGACTTGGGGTCGCAGATCACGCCGCCTTTGGCCCCGCCGAAGGGGATGTTGACGAGCGCGCACTTCCACGTCATCCACATCGCCAGCGCCTTCACTTCGTCGAGCGTCACGTCGGGATGGAAACGAATGCCGCCTTTCCCGGGTCCGCGCGACATGTTGTGCTGCACGCGAAAGCCCTCGTACATCTGCAGGCGCCCGTCGTCTCTGCGGACCGGCAGCGAGACCTGCAAAATGCGGCGCGCTTCGCGCAAGTACGCGTGGACGTCATCGTCGAGCCCAATGAGGCGAGCGACGTCGTCAAGCTGCTCCTGTGCCATCTTCCAGACGTTGAGACGCGACTGAGCTGCGGAGCGGTCGAGGGTCGAAGTCATCGATGTCCCTTCCTATGGAAGCTGCCGGCGTTATGCAACGGCTGACTACGAGCGGATCGGCCGTCGGGTCGCACGCAATGGCTTCGACGACGACGAATCCGCCCTGGCTTTCCGGCGAACCGCAGGAGCCGCGCGGCCTCACGCCGTTTCTTTGTTGAGGCGGCTCGCCCTACGTGCGGAGCCTCATTCGCACCGATACGAAGGGTACGATGGACGGGTTGACACTTCCGGCGGGGGCTTGGTGACGAGGGCGGTTCTCGGGTTTTTCTTAGCGTCGGTACTTGCGCTCGCTGCCGTCGCGGCGACGATGCCGCCCGCGCGTACGCCTCCCGCGACGCCGAGCCCGATGCCGACGAGCTGGCAGACCATGCGGTTGGTTCCGTCACTCGATGCCATCGTCACCGATCGACACACGCCGCACTGGACCTTCTCGAGCGGCGGCACATACTCATCGAGCCCGACGGTCGTCGACGGCGTCACGTACCTTTCCGATAATAGCGGGAACTTGAACGCCCTGGACGTCCAGACCGGCAAGACACTGTGGCATACGCGTTTTTCCAATTCGCTGATGGCGGCGCCGATCGAAGCCAACGGGACGGTGTACGTCGGCGAAGGCAACGAGGATTCGACGACCTACGTGCCGCGGCAGCGCGTGCAAGTCGGTTTGACGAACAACGGGTTGATCGCCGTCGATGCCAAGACCGGCCGCATGCGCTGGCGCTTCAAGCTGCGCGGGACGGGGATGCCGAGTTCGGCGCTGATCGATGGCATGCTCGTGCATCACGACGGTTACGGCGATATCGTGGCGCTCGACGCGGCCAGCGGCGCGCTGCGCTGGCGGCGCGACGTGCGCTCCGCATCGTCGATGTCCGCCGTGCTGCCGATCGGCGCCGGCCGCCTGGTGAGCGCCGGCATTTTTCCGAACGAAGTCATCGCCTTCAAGAGTGCGGACGGCTCGACGGTGTGGTCGCGGCAATTTCCGCTCTCGGTGTCCGGACTCGGCGACTGTCCGCTGGCCTTCGACGGCACGTACTTGTTCGGCACGTATCTCGGCCCGGTTTCCAAGCCCGTCGACCCCGGCGTTCCGGGAACACATCATGTGTACGCGTTGCGCGCGAGCGACGGAACGGTCGTCTGGGATCGGCCCCTCGAAACCGGCGACACGCCGGTGCGCAACGAAGCTGCGATCCCGATCGTGGTTAACGGGATCGTGTACGACGGCAGCGCGGTCGCCCCGTACATGCACGCGCTCGACGCTAAAACCGGACACCTGCTTTGGAAGCGCGAGGTGAAAGGCCCGGTCAAGGGCGCGCCGGTCGAACTCGGCGGGGTGCTGTACTTCGGCGATCTGCACGGATACTTGTGGGCTCTCGACGCGAAAACGGGAAAGCTGCGCGGGGCGCTGCGCACCGGCGTTCGCTTCAACGTTGGCTCGCCGGTGATCGTCGGCGCCTCGCTCTTGGTCGGCAGCATCGAAGGGGTCGTCGTCATGTTGCCGCTGGCTGAAATCGCCAAGGCCAAAGACGTTCAGTCGTAAAGGATAACGTGCTCATTCGTACAATTCGGAATCGCGTCGTTTTCGCGGGGGCGCTTTTGCTTGGTGGCTCTGCTCTGGCGCTGCCGCTGCGCGGTTTCCCCCAAGAATACCCGCCGCATTCGCAGGAACAAACGGTTCCGGGCGAAGGTGCGACGCTGCAGCAGCGTTTGGAGCTAGCTGCGCTGCATCGGCGGATCGAGCGCGAGCACATCAAGCACGTCGTCATCATCATTCAAGAAAACCGCTCGGTCGACAACTTTTTTCAAGGTTTTCCCGGCGCCGATACCGCCGCGTTTGGTTCGACGCACACGGGGGCCGTCTCGTTACATGCGGTCGACCTGTCGTATCCCGTCGACGTCGATCACCAGCACCGCGCCTTCCTGACCGAGTACGACGGCGGACGCATGGACGGTTGGGACCACGTCGCGACCGAGCCACGCTCGCCGTATCCCGATTTCCCGTATGCCTTTGTACCGCGTCGAGAACTCGAACCGTATTGGCAGATGGGGCTGCAATATACGTTCGCGGATCGCATGTTCCAATCGAACACAGGGCCGAGCTTTCCCGCGCATCTTTACCTGATCGCCGGCGAATCGGACTTTGCGGCCAACAATCCCAACCACATGGGGACCACCCGGTACGCTTGGGGCTGCGATTCGCCACCCACTGCCACCGTGTCCGTGATCGCGGCCAGCGGTGAGGAAGAGCCGGGCGGTTTTCCGTGTTACAATTTTCGGACGCTGGCCGATTCGCTCGACGAAAAGGGCGTTTCGTGGCGCTACTACGCCCCGGCAATCAATCATCTTGGCGGAATTTGGTCGGCGTACGATGCGATCCGGCATATCCGCTACGGCCCCGATTGGAACAACGTCGTCTCGCCGGAGACGCGAGTGCTCGGCGATGCGAGCCTCGGTGCGTTGCCGACGGTCTCGTGGGTCGTGCCCAAAGCGTCGAACTCCGATCACGCCTTTCCGCTGAAAAAGAGCAACTATGACCTCGGCATCGTCGGCCAGCACGGCCCGCAGTGGGTCGCCGGCGTCGTCAACGCGATCGGTTCGGGGGCGGATTGGAAAGACACCGCGATCTTCGTCGTCTGGGACGATTGGGGCGGCTGGTACGATCACGTCGCGCCGCCGCAGCTCGACCGCATGGGCCTGGGTTTTCGCGTGCCCTTCATCGTGATCTCGCCCTATGCGCGCAAACACTACGTCTCGCACGTGCGTCACGAG
>JALYUD010000128.1 GCA_030853905.1 Vulcanimicrobiota bacterium | reverse complement strand
GCACTGGCTCGAGCCCACGGCGACCAGCTGGCAGCGGAATCCCGCACGAACGAGCTGCGGCGCTGCGGCGCACGACTGCAAGCCCGCGCCGGCGAACCGCCACGTATCGTCGCCGAGTTCGCGGAGTGCGAGCGCTGCCTCGAAGGACTGCGCTTGCGCGCTCGGCGCTGTGCGGCCGAGGCAGTGGGTTTACAGACCCTGACCGCGCGGGCTCGCGCAGTGTTCGCGCACGCCGCGCGCGCTCGTGCAGCTCTCGAGCGCCTACGCGAGCGTCGTGAAGAAGAACACCGCGTCATCATGGCGCGCACCGATGCCGCAGAAGAAGACGACGCAAACGTTTTGCGGGCCGCCGGACGCCGATCGTTGTGAGCGGCTAGCACTCGTAGCGTCGGTCCCCCGCATGGCGGCGCGAAAACAAAGTGCGACAACGCGCGATGGGCGAAGCATGCTGCGGTGCGTGTGCTCCTCATTGACGACGCGGCCGTCTTGCGCGCAGTGTTCGCCCGGATCGCATGGACGCTTGGACATGATGTGAGCGAGGCCGAAAGCGCCCCCGCAGGCCTACGTCGCGCCGCTGCGGAGGCGTTCTCAGCGATCGTCGTCGACGGGCGCCTTACAGGAAGCGACGTCCTCGCGTACATTGGTGCGCTGCGGGCCGTCGCGCCCCGAGCTGCCGTCTTTGTGATCGCTTCGCTCGAGGAGCGGGCGCTCGTCACGAGAGCAGTGTCCGCCGGGGCAACAGGCGCGATCCTTCGGCCCTTTCGTCGATCGCAGATCCGTGATGCGCTCGCTGCGCTTGGTGAGGAGGCCGCTCCCTAAGACGCGCGACATCGGGATGGTGGCCGCCGCTTCGTAGGTTTGCGACCGAGCGGCACGGCGCACCGCAGACGCTGTTACGTTGGCCGGATGGCTCGCCGCCTCGTCGCCTGTCAGCCGAGCAGGCAGCGCACAACCGCAAGACGCAGTTGGTTCGCAACGCACCCTGGGAGACAACGCGCTTCGGTATTCGGGCAGGATGCTTCCGGCGCTGTGACGCGAAGCGTCCGAACATGGCAGAAGGTTCGGGCGTCGAAACGCGGGCAGACCGGTTGCAATCATTGCCGGTAAGCCCAGTCGCCGAGGAAGCTCGGCAGCCGGTACGCGACCGTGACCCGTCGAGCGGTGGTGCGTTCGTGCGCACGGCGCTGTTCATCGGCATCGGCGTTTTTTCAGCGGGCCTCGCGTTCGCGGTCGTTCGCGCGACGTTGCTGCGGCCGGCCGCCGATCCGACGACCGAACGCATTCAGCAATTGATCGACGAGGCGAATCGGCTGCTCGCGCAGCTCGATGATAAGAAATCTGAACCCTGACCGTTCCCGCGGCTCGGTCACGCTCGCCCCTGGACCGGTTCGGGTGGGCGACGTCGTTGAAGTGACGTGCACCGACTTAATTGCGAAAACGGGACAAGCCGTGGGCCGTTTCGAGGGACTCGTCGTCTACGTTCTGGGCCCCGTTCCCGGCGAACGCGCGAAGGTCCGCATCGGAAGCGTCATGGCAAAGTATGCCGTCGGCGACATGATGGAACTGCTCGAACGCTCCCCCGATCGTGCCGAACCCTTCTGCGGCGTGTTCGGGACGTGTGGCGGCTGCACGGTCCAACATCTCGCGTACGACGCTCAACTCCGCTGGAAGCGCGATATCGTCGTCAATGCGCTGCAGCGCCTGGGCGGAATCCCTGATGCGCCTGTCGGTGCGCCGATCGGCATGGATGAACCGCGCAACTATCGCAATAAGATGGCGCTCGTCGCCACGCAGACGACGGGGGGACGAAGCTTCGGCTTCTACGCGGCGCGCACGCACGAGGTCGTTCCGATCGACACCTGTCCGATCGTCATGCCGCAACTGGATCATACGCTCGCGAACCTGTGGGACGCCGCGCGCGATCCCGCAACGAGCGGCGCTTTTCAAGGTGTGCGCCATGTGATCGCTCGCACGGGACGTGCCTCGCATGAAAGCATCATGACCCTGACGACGGAGCGTTCATCGCCAACCTTGTCCGCGTTCGGTGAGAAGTTGGCGAAAAAGCTGCCGGGCACGAGCGGCATCTCGAACTCCTTCGAACCGCCGAGCGAAAATGCCGTAATGGGCCGCAAGCACGTGCGCGTGTACGGCAAAGCCGAGCTTTCCGAAACGATCGCCGGCGTCACGTTCTCGGTCTCGCCGGCATCGTTCTTCCAGGTCAATAGCGTGATGGTCGCCGAGATATTCGCCTTTCTGGAACCGGTTGCCGCCACGCTTTCGCGGGTCGTCGATCTCTATTGCGGTGCCGGCACTTTCGCTTTGTTTTTCGCCACCCGCGGCGCTACCGTCGTCGGCATCGAAGAGAACCCACACGCGGTACGTGAAGGCAAGTCCAACGCCGCCCGCAACGGCGTCGCTGCTCGAACGTCATTTGTGAATGGCCGTGTCGATGCCGTCCTACGCTCGAACGCCGGCGCCGCCGCTCTGGCGGCAGCGGACGTCGTCTTTCTGGACCCGCCGCGTAAAGGCAGCGACGAAGCGACGCTCGGGGCGATCGTGCGCGCGCGGCCGCGCCGCCTCTTCTACTTATCGTGCAACCCCGCAACCTTGGCGCGCGATCTCGCCTACTTGGTGGAGCATCGGTACCGGGTCGGCGGCGTGCAGCCGTTCGACATGTTCCCGCAGACGGGTCATATCGAAGCGCTCGCGCTTTTGCACCGCGACGATGTCGCGCCGTTGGATATTCCGCTTCGAGAAAGTGCCCAGACCGGAAAACGTGACTTTGCGGAGACCGGCTGATGGCGGGCGGCGACATCGACGTCGCGTACGTCGCGAAGCTGGCGCGGTTGGCGTTGACGCGCGATGAAACCGAACGTTTCGGCGCGCAACTCGCTGCACTGCTCGGACACGTCGCGGCACTTTCCGAACTTTCGGTCGAAGACGTTCCGGCGACCGCTCAGGTCGTGCCGACGCGCAACGTCGCGCGCGACGACGTCGTGCGGCCGTCGCTCGACCGTGAGACGGTGTTGAGAGCTGCGCCCGCCCGGGAAGGCGCGTACTTTCGCGTGCCGCGCATTCTCGCCGAGCAGTCGGTCGTCGGAGAAGAGTCGTGAGCGCCCCAGAAACCGCGGGCGAGATCGCGCGCACCGTCAATGCGGGGGAACGTGCGGCCGTCGACGTTGCAGCGGAATACGAAGCGCGCATTGGTCTGCGCGAGGAGCGGATCGGCGCGTTTCTCACGCAGACGGGCGCGCTTGCTCGGGCGCAGGCCGAGCGCGTCGACGCGCGTGTGCGCGCGGGCGAAACGTTACCGTTAGCCGGCGTTCCGCTTGCCGTCAAGGACAACATGTGCGTCAACGGAACGCGCACGACGTGCGGCTCACACATTTTGGCCGACTGGACCGCCCCGTACACGGCGACTGCCGTGCAGCGGCTGATCGACGCCGGCGCACTCGTCGTCGGAAAGACGAATCTCGATGAGTTCGCGATGGGTTCTTCCTGCGAGAACAGCGCGCTCGGCGTTACGCGCAACCCGTGGGATCTGACGCGCGTGCCGGGTGGCAGTTCGGGCGGCAGCGTGGCGGCGGTCGCGGCCGGCGAAGCGGTGCTCGCGCTCGGCAGCGACACCGGCGGCTCGATTCGCGAACCAGCCGCCTTCTGCGGCGTCGTGGGCTTCAAACCGACTTACGGGCGCGTCTCGCGCTACGGGCTAATCGCCTTCGCCTCCAGCCTCGACCAGATCGGACCGATTGCGCACACGATCGAAGACGCGGCGCGCTGTTACGACGTTATGGCCGGTCACGACCCTCTCGACGCGACGTCGCTCGAACGCGACGTGGATGCGACGCAGCGCCGCTTGTGCACCGACTTACGCGGTGTGCGCATCGGGCTCGTGCGGGAATTCCCGCTGTCCGCGCTCACGGCCGGCGTCCGCGCGGTCTACGAGCGCGCGTATGCGGAACTCGAACGTCTCGGGGCGGAGTTGGTCGACGTCGGCTTGCCGACCGCCGACTATGGGGTCGCGACGTACTATCTGATTGCGCCCGCGGAGTGCTCTTCGAACCTCGCCCGCTTCGACGGAATGCGCTACGGCCTGCGCGTGCCGGGCTCCGATGTCGGCGAAACCTATGAGCGAACGCGTGCCGCAGGGTTTGGCGACGAAGTGAAACGGCGCATTCTGATCGGCACGCATGCGCTCTCAAGCGGGTACTACGATGCGTACTACGTCCGCGCGCAGAAAGCACGCACGTTGTTAGCGGCCGATTTCGCCAAAGCCTTCGAGCGCTGTGACGCGATCGCGTGCCCCGCAGCCGCTTCCGAAGCGTTCGTGTTCGCCGCCAAGAGCGATCCGTACAGCATGTACTTGATGGACTACTACACGATTCCGATGTCGCTTGCCGGTCTGCCTGCGCTGAGCGTTCCATGCGGCTTCGTCACGCCGCCTGGCGGCGACCGTCCCTTGCCGCTGGGCCTGCAGTTGGCGACGCCGCTATTCGAAGAAGGTCGCCTGCTCGGCATCGCGCATGCCTACGAAGCGGCGACATCGCACCGGCACACGGCGCCGCACTTCGACGCGCCCCCCGGAGCAGGGACGTGAACATCGTGGCGGACGCCCCGGCTCGCGCGCTTACCGTCGGCGGCGTGACGTATGAAGCCGTCATCGGCATCGAGTGCCATGTCGAACTGCGCACGCAAACGAAGATGTTCTGCGGTTGCCGCAACATGTTCGGTTCCGAACCGAACACGAACGTCTGCCCGGTGTGTTTGGGCATGCCGGGCGCCCTGCCGGTTCCCAACCGGGTTGCGCTCGAACTGCTCGTGAAAGCCGGGCTCGCCTTCGAGGCCGAGATTCCGGCGTTTTCCAAGTTCGATCGCAAAAATTATTTCTATCCCGACATGCCCAAGGATTACCAGATTTCACAGTACGACATGCCGCTCGCGCAGGGCGGCCTCGTCGAGTTTTGGCTGCGCGACGGCACGCGCGGGCGTTGCCGGTTGACGCGCATCCATCTCGAAGAGGACACCGGCAAATCGAGCCACGCGGGTTCGCGCGACGGACGGATCGCCGGTTCGACGTACTCGCTCGTCGACTTCAACCGGGCCGGCGTGCCGCTGATGGAATGCGTCTCCGAGCCGGACATCCGCACGGGCCACGAAGCCGTCGCCTATCTCGAAACGCTCAAGCGCACCTTTGTTGCCCTTGGCGTCAGCGACGTCAAGATGGAAGAAGGCTCGCTGCGTTGCGACGTCAACCTTTCGCTGCGCCCCGTCGGGAGCGCGGAGTACGGGACGAAGACCGAGATCAAGAATATGAACTCGTTCCGCTCGGTCGAACGCGCGATCGAAAGCGAGATCGCGCGCCAAGCCGGCGTACTCGAAAGCGGTGCACGCATCGTGCAGGAAACACGCGGTTGGGACGAGGCCCTCGGCACGACGCACAGCATGCGCAGCAAAGAGCAGGCGCACGACTATCGCTATTTTCCCGATCCGGATCTTTCGCCGATTGCCTTGGACGCGCAGGAAGTCGCCCTCGTACGCGCCGGGCTGGGCACGTTGCCGAATGCCCGCATCGAGCGCTTCATCGCGCGCGACGGACTCGCGCTTGCAGCGGCGCTGCAACTGATCGACACCCCAGGCCTGGCCGATTACTATGAAACCGCGGCGACGCTTTCCGGCAAGCCGCAAGCGGCGCTCAATTTCACCCTCGGCGACCTCTCGCGGCTGGCAAACGAGACGGGCACCCCCATTCATGCCTCGCGCGTCACGCCGGCCGCGCTGGCGGAGCTGATCGCGCTCGTCGATGCGGCAACGATCAATTCCCGGACAGCGAAGAGTCTGCTGGAACGTTTGTGGGCCGACGGCGGCTCACCGCACGAGCTCGTCGAGCGCGAAGGGTTGGGTCAGGTCAGCGATCTCGCGGCCATTGACGCGCTCGTCGCCGACGTGTTGGCCGAGAACGCGAAGACGGCCGACGACTACCGCGCCGGCAAAACAAAAGTGATGGGTTTCCTCGTTGGTTCGGTCATGAAGCGTTCGCGCGGTAAGGCAAACCCGCAGCTCGCCGAAGAACGTCTGCGCGTTGCCCTTGCGGCGGGCGGCGCTAAATAAGCCTGCTCATGGACGCATGCCGGCACCGTGTCGCCCGGTCATCGTTGGCCCTTGCCACCGAACGAGGCGCCGGCGGGTCATAGTATCGTGCTCGCGGATGATCGTACGCTTGCTGTTCTGGATTTCTCCAGCGTGCGGGAACTCGTGGCGCGGCAGGCGACGACCGATCATGCCGCCGCTGCGGCCCGCGGCCTGGTACCCGGCAGCGATCTTGCGGCCGTACGACTCGAGCAGGCCGCCACGGTCGAGATGCGGGCGATCGCAAGCGACGCCGGCTTTGCCTTACCCCGGACCCGCAGCGTTGGCGACGCCGTCGTGCGGGCCGCTCGGGGCGGAGCCTTATCGGCCGAAGAACTGCGCGACGCCGGCTTTGCGCTCGCCGCGGCCGATGCCGCGGTGCGGCGGATTCGCGCCGCGCGCGCCCCCGTTTTGCAGAACCGCTATCGTGCCGCGCAAATGCTGCCGGAGGTTGCGGCCGCGATCGACCGCGCCATCGGCGAACGCGGCGAGGTGCTCGAGCGCGCTTCGCCGGCGCTCGCTCGGCTGCGGCGCAACATTGCCCTAGCGCAGGACGATGCTCGCGACCGTTGCGCCGCAATTCTGCGGCAGCCGCGCTATGCCAAGGCGATCCAGGATGCACTGGTCACCGTGCGCGAGGGCCGTTTCGTTGTCCCCGTCAAGGCAGAGTTTTCGGGGCTGCTGCCCGGGGTCGTGCACGACACGTCGGCGAGCGGGCACACGCTCTTCGTCGAACCGCTCGATGCGCTCGACGTCAACAACCGTCTGCGGACGCTGCGCCTCGAAGAAGAGCGCGAAGTTGCGCGGGTCCTGGCGGAACTCTCGTCCCTCATCGGCGCCAAGGCCGAACAAGCGCAGGCGAACCTGGAAATACTCGGCGACATCGATCTGGTTCTGGCGCGAGCGCGGGTGGCCGCCGCGATGCACGCCGTCGCGCCGCGCATCGAGGACGAGCCGCGCGTCGACATCCGGGGCGGTCGCCATCCCCTCCTCGGCGAACGGGCCGTGCCGCAATCGCTGCGTCTCGACGGCGAAGCGCGCATCATCGTCATCAGCGGCCCCAACATGGGCGGCAAAACCGTCACGCTCAAGCTGCTGGGCCTCTTTGTCGCGATGGCCTATTGCGGCATGCAGCTTCCCGCGGGCGATGGAACCGTGATCGGCGGATTCGACTATCTCGGCTGCGATGTCGGCGACGAACAGTCGATCGCCGAGAACGCGTCGACGTTTTCGGCGCATCTGCAACGGCTGCAAACGATCTTCGCAGCGACGGGTTCGCGAGCGCTCGTGCTGATCGACGAGATCGCCGGCGGCACCGAACCTGCGTCGGGCGCGGCCCTGGCGATAGCGTTGCTCGAAGAATTACTTCGTCGCGGCGCCCATGGCATCGTGACGACGCATAATACGGAACTGAAGCTCTTTGCGGCCGCTACCGCCGGCGTGCAAAACGCCAGCGTCCGTTTCGATCCGCAGACCTACACGCCGACATACGATCTCGACCTCGGTTCCCCCGGCCGCTCGCTCGCGTTTCCATTGGCGCGCGCACTCGGCCTCGACGAAACGATCGTCGAGCGCGCCGAAACGTTGCTGTCGAGCAGCGAGCGTGACTACGATCGCGCGCTCGAGGAACTGGCCGAAGTTCGCTCCGAGGCAACGCTCGAGCGCGATGCGCTTGTGCGCGAGCGGGCGAACGTCGCCGGGCTGGAAGCAACGGCACGCGACCGGGGCGAGGCGCTCGAACGCGAACGGCGCAGCTTCGCGCGCCAGGCCGACGAACGGCTGGGCCGCGCCCTGCGTGAATTCACCGCGGAACTCGAACGCCGTCAGCGCGAGCGCATCGGCTCCGGTCGAGCAAAGGTAACCTCCGGCCAAGCCGCACTGCTGGGCCGCGTGCTCGACGACGTGCACCAGGAACTCGGTGTTACCGCGCCGCCGCGTACGGCGGCAGGCGAAGCGAAGTGCGAGCGGGCGTCCGCGGCGCTCGGCGATCGCGTTTTCATCGAATCACTCGGCAGTGAGGGTGATGTCGCGGAGGATTACGGCGACACCGTGCTCGTGGCGATCGGCGCAATGAAGACGGTCGTTCCGAAAGCCGGCGTACGCATCGTTCGGGCCGCACGCGATGCCGCCGCTGCCCGCGCCCCGAAGAACGCCAATACCGGCGTCGCGACGCTCGAAGCGGCAAGCGTTGCGCGCACCGAGCTCGACGTGCGAGGGAAACGCTTCGTCGAAGCCGAGCCGCTGGTCGAACGGTGGATCGACGAGTCGACCTTGCTCGGGCTCTCACCGTTGCGGCTCATCCACGGAAAAGGAACGGGCCTACTCGGCCGCGGCTTACAGCAGCACCTCAAAGAACGCAGCGGCATCCACGCTGTCCGTTACGGCAACGCCGATGAAGGCGGTAGCGGCGTCACGATCTTCGAGCTCGGTTAGGAAGGCGTTAATGTAGCGCTGAACGTCGCGCTACCGACGCCACGCGAATTGGCGTGCCCGAATGCTGCTAAGAAACGTTGGTTTTTGGTTCCGCGCATAAACTCGTTTTCGCCCCGGTCGCCTCCAAAGAAAAATCATGAACGGAAGCGAGCTCGTTGCATACGGCGAGGCGAGCGCAGGCGTTGACGCTTCAAGCCGGGGATGCAACGGACTGTCGGCAAAAGAACGAAGTTGCACCGCTCAGTTTACCGCGAGGAAGGGCATGGAATGATGACACCGTGGGAACAAACATTGTTTCTTGCTTCGACCTGCGAACGTGTCGAGACGACGAACGAGCTTGCCGACAGGATTGCGACTAAATCGCGTCTGACCGTCAAGCTCGGCATCGATCCGACCGGCTCGTTCCTGCATTTGGGACATGGCGTCGTGCTGCACAAGCTGCAAGAGTTCGTCGAGCTGGGACACCGGGTGATTTTGCTGATCGGTGACTTCACCGCGCGCATCGGTGACCCGACCGGTCGCAACGACACGCGGCCGCCTCTCGGCGACGAAGAGATCGCGGCGAACATGCGCGACTACCGCGAGCAGGCCGGCGCGATCCTCGATCTCGAGCGCGTCGAGACCATGTACAATTCAACCTGGCTCGCGCCGCTGACCTTAGACGATCTTATCGGCCTCATGGCGCAGAGCACCGTCGCGCAGTTGCTCGCACGCAATGACTTCGCCGAGCGTTACGCCGGCGGCGTGCCGATCGCATTGCACGAGCTTCTCTATCCGGTCGCACAAGCGTACGACAGCGTCGCCATGCACGCCGACGTCGAAATCGGCGGTTCGGATCAGCTGTTCAATCTGCTGGTCGGGCGTGAATATCAGCACCATGCCGGTCAGCCGAAGCAGATCTGCATGACGACCCCGATCCTCGAAGGCACGGACGGAATCGTCCGCATGGGCAAATCGCGCGGCAACTTCATCGGTTTACGGGAACCGCCGAGCGAGCAATTCGGCAAGTTGATGAGCGTGCCCGATGCGCTCCTCCCGCGTTACGCACGACTCGCGGCTTTCTGGCCTGCCGAGCGGGTAGCAGCGCTACGGGCGGCACTGGAGGGCGGCGCGCTGCATCCGATGACTGCGAAAAAAGACATCGCGGGGGACATCGTCGCCCGCTATCATGGCCCGGACGCGTCGCGCGCGGCCCGCGAACGCTTCGAGGCGACGGTCCAACGTGGCGAAACGCCGAGTGACATGGGCGAACGCGTCGCCGGGGCCTGGCGCACCGTTTCCGACGCCGTCGTCGGCTGCGGCTTCGCGGCCAGCAAACGGGAAGCCGAACGTCTCATCAGCGGAGGCGGCGTGAAGCTGGACGGCATTAACGCCTCCGCTCCGCGGCGCCCTTGGAATTTCGACGTTCCCGTCGTATTATCGGTCGGTACGCGCCGCTTCGTTCGCATCCTACCGCCCCCGAAAGGGAGTTGACCCGCACATGGCAACCCATAAGCCCGCAAAATCGCCGGCGCCCCGCACCTATACGCCAAGCCCGGCGCTCGGCGGCCATATCCTGACCTGCACACGTTGCCGGCGAGTCTATCCCTATCCCGCGCCGGGCGGTCCGCCGATCCGCTGCGAGTGCGGCTGGTGGTACGAAAACCACGATGGTCTGATCGCCGAGGAATTCAAGCCGCGCCTCGGCGTGTAAGGCTTTAACGGGTTGCGAGGCGTTCGATCAAGCTGCGCACTTCGTCGTGCGAAACGATGTAGGCCGTCTTGCAAAACTCGCAGATTGCTTCGGTCTGCGGTTGCTCGATCGTCATCTTTCGCAGTTCGTCGCTGCCCAATCCGAGCAGTGCGCGCTCCACTCGTTCACGCGAACACGTGCAGCTGAAAACGACATCGTATTCGCGCGTGTAGCGCATCGCAACGGGTCCGGCAAGCGACGCTATGAGATCCTCGACCGCGGCTCCGCCGTCGATCTGCGAGGTCACCGCGGTCATCGCCCGCGCGCGCACGTCGAGGCCCACGATCGTCGCTTCGTCGGCGCCAGGCAGAACCTGTGCGATGATGCCGCCGGCGGCTTTGATGCCCTGCGGATTGGCGAGCACTCCGAGCGCGACGGCACTGGGAATCTGCTCCGAGGCCATCAAGTAGGCGGCCAGATCGTCACCGATTTCGCCGCTTTGCAGCTCGACGATGCCGACGTAGGGTTGGCCGATTTCGAACGATCGTGTCGCCTGAAGATACCCGCGGCCGACGGCGCCGGCGACGTCGAATTTCCCTTGCGCGTTGAGGGGAGGATCGGCGTCCGCGTGGCGTGTGTACGCCCGTCCCCCGATCGTATCGCGCATTTTCCCGGTGCGCGGCGCAGTGAGCGCGACGTCGGCGACGATGCGTCGTAGCGGCCCGTCGCCGACGATCTGCAACGAGAGCTTTTCGCGACCCTTGAGGCTCGCCCCCAATAACGCCGCGCCGGTCAAAAGACGGCCAACGGCGGCGCTTGCGGTCGGAGCGAGCGCGCTGCGCCGTTGGGTCTCGCCGACGAGTTCGGTTGTTATCCCGGCGGCAATGGAGAAGCTGCCGTCGGCAGCGGTTGCGGTGAGGATGCGGTCGGCCACCGACCCATGGTTCGAGGGCGTCGTCGTTTTTTCCGCGAAGGCCGCCCGTCGTGAACGTGCTCATCATTCACGGTCCGAATCTGGGGTCGCTCGGTACCCGCGAGAGCGATGTCTACGGCACGACGACGCTCGCCGGCGTCGATGAGCGGTGCGAACGCGAAGCGCACGAACTCGGAATCGTGATTCGCTGCGTTCAGCATAATTCCGAGGGCGCTATCGTCGACGAGCTGCACGCCGCGCGCGGCGGCTACGATGGAATCGTCATCAATCCGGCTGCGTACACCCACTACGCTTACGCGATCCGCGACGCGATCGCCGCCGTGGCCCTGCCGACGATCGAAGTGCACCTCACCAACCCACCCGCGCGCGAATCGTTTCGCGCGCAGAGCGTCGTCGCGGCAGTTTGCCGCGGGACCATCGCCGGCTTCGGGCCAGAATCCTATGCGCTCGCCCTCCGCGCTCTGCATGCCCTCGGAGCCGAACCGGTCGCAAAGCTAGACGGTTCGGGGCTTTCCTCTCGACACGGTGCAGGAGCGAACGAGCGCCCTGCCAATTAGGCTGCCGATGCCGAGCGCAGCTGCTTTTCCGCACTGATCTTTACGTTTTGGAGATTTTCCGGTGACTAAAGCCGAACTCATCGATTCCCTCTGCCAAGAGGCCGAACTTTCGAAGCGCCAAGTCGGCGAAATCGTCGAGATGATGCTGGATGAAATTCGAAACGCTCTGGTCAAGGG
>JALYUD010000124.1 GCA_030853905.1 Vulcanimicrobiota bacterium | reverse complement strand
GTACTGCACCTTGCCGCGATCGATCGCCGCCGTGACGGCGGGGTCGCAGTAGCGCGGATCGTTCTGCCCGTTCGGCGGAAAGCGATAGCAAGCATAGAGGTTCGATAGGTCTTGCTGCGGGTTGCTGCCCCAGGCAAACATGACCATATCGAACTTGCCGCCGTAAATGATGCCCCCCGCTTCCGCGGAGGCAAACAGTAGCGACGATAGGTAATGTTTGACCTGAAAGTTCACGCCCAGCTGCTTCCACGTGCTGCGGATAAGTTCGATCTGTTGGTCGGCGTCTTGCGACCCTGCCGCAGTTGCAAAATCGAAGCTCAGACGCAAACCGTTTTTCGTTCGGATGCCGTCACCCCCGCGCTTCCAACCGTCGTCGTCAAGCATCTTGTTCGCTCTGGCGATGTCGGTCGATACGAACGGAATGTTCTTGTGGAATGCGCTCGCCGGCGGCACGACCGACTCGCCGAGATCATAGAGGCCGAATCGTATCTTGTCGTTGATGAGTTTTCTGTCGATCCCCACGCGCAGAGCGCGGCGCACGATCGGATCCTTTAAAATAGGACGTTGGTTATTGAAATCTAAGTGATCGAAGAAAAAGCTCGGTGTCGAGAGAAACGTAAGACCGGCAATCGACTTCATATCGTTCGCATAGTGTGGCGCGACCGGCGTCCACAGATCGATCTCGTGCGTACGCAGCTGCTCCGCGACCGTATTTCGATCTTGAATGATGCGATAAACGATGTGGCGCAGTTTCGGCTGCCCGCGCCAATACAGCGCGTTGGGGACGAGTTCGACGGAGTCCCCACGGTTCCACCGCAAATACTTGAACGGCCCGATACCGACCGGCAACGAGTTGTAGGCGGCCGTGTTGACGTCTTTACCTTCGAGCAGGTGCTTTGGCACAATCGCGGGGTTGGCATCACCGGTGGAGAAAAAGGTGTAAGCAAACGGCGCGTACGGCTTCTTGAGATGGTAGACGACCGTATATTTGTTGGGCTCGTCGATTCGCGTGATCTGGTCCCAGCCATCGTGGCTGATAACGTTCGTATGAGGATCGAGGATCGTCTTCGTCGAGAACACGACGTCATCCGCGGTAAACGGTGCCCCGTCGGACCATCTGACGCCGCGACGGATGTGATACGTGATCGTCTTACCATCGCGACTGATCCCGCCGTTTTGCTGCGATGGGATCTCCGTGCACAACTCCGGCACGGTGGCCTCCGCGTGAGCATCGGTCTTGATCAGGTACGCCATCACCATTGACGACAGGTCGCTGAGCGTTTGTTGGGTGTTGACCATCGGATTGAGTCCGACAAGATCCTCTGACGCAGTAAACCGTAATTCGTGCGGATGCGTGTACGGGTGGCGGCCGCCGCTGCCCGACGACGTACCGACTTGCGTGCAGCCGGTCAAGAATGCGAGGATCAGTGGAAACGCGGCGAGCCAACGAGACGTCACAACGAATACTCCTGCGGGTTCCAGAACGCTGAGATGACGGGCGACGGGCGGAAGCCCTGTAGGCGCGATGTGTAGACGTATGGTTCGCGCCGGTAATACAGGATGATCGACGGGACGTCGGTCGCAAAACGGCGCTGTTCGATATCGAACGCGGCGCGGCGCTTGACGGGATCGACGGTCGAGAGTTCCACGTCCATCGCGCGCCCGACGAGCGGATCGTTCCAGAACAGGGCGTTCTGGCCGCTCGGGGCCAGGTTGCGGGGTGAGTAGATCGCGCTGTCGTCGGGATCGGCCGCCGCGACCCAGGCAAACCCTGCTACGTCGTAGTGACCGCCCTGAAGCACCCCCGCCGTGGTGTTATCGAAGAATTGCGCCGGCGGCTGATTCTTGACGGAGACGGCAGCGCCTAGTTGCCGCCATGCGTTCTGGACGTACGTTTCGATAGCGCTCGCGGTGATTATGCCGGTCTGGGTGGCATACGTGAAGGCAAAACGCTGACCATTCTTCGTACGGATGCCACTAGGGCCGACGTGCCAGCCGGCTTCGTCGAGCAGCGCTCGCGCCTTAGCTGGATCATACGGATAGGTCGGCACGTTCGGATCGTAGTATGGCGAAAGCCGCGACGAGAGTTCGGTGTTCGTAAGGTCGCCAAGACCGTGCGCGATCTTATCGAGGATCGCTTTGCGATCCAGTCCCATGGCGAGCGCGCGACGCACGCGGACGTCTTGGAAGATCGGTCGCCGCAGATTGAAATCGATGTGATCGTACTCGAACGTCGGCACGGCGAGCGCCGTCGTTCCCGCAATGTTCTGTGCCTCGGGCCAAGCATTGACACCGAGGCGCGCCGCCATGTCGATCTCGTGGGTGTGCAGCTGATCGATCAGGGTCTGATCGTTGGGAACGGTTCGAAAGATGACCTCGCGTAGCTTTGGCTTGCCGAGGAAGTAGCGATCGAAGGCCTTCATCACGACCTGCTGTCCTCGGTCCCAGCGCACGAACGAGAAGGGACCGCTGCCGATCGGCGCCGACTGGAACGGCGCCGTGTTGAACGAGCCCTTCGCGTCGTTGTACTTCGCCAAGATGTGTTCGGGCAAGATCGGCACGTTGCCGTTGACGCCCCACAGCTGCTGCAGAAAGGGGGCGTAGACGCGCTTCATGTGCACGACCGCAATGAGAGGAACCGAGCAGTCGATGCTTTTGATGTCGCGGTAGCCGTCGTGCGTGACATTGTTATTGGCCGGATTGAGCGCGGCGTGCCAGGTGAACGCGAGATCGCGGCACGTCACCTGCACGCCATCATGAAAATAGACGTTAGGGCGTAGTTTGTATTTCAGCGTCAGCCCGTCGCGGCTGACGTCGCCGTTCTGGAGCGTCGGTACTTCGCGCAGGGCATCGGGCACCGGCCGTGCGTGATCGTCGTACCGGACCGCATACGAGAACAGGAACATCGAGAGATCGCCGACGACGGCGCTGGTCGCCAGCATTGGGTTGAGCGACTTCGCGTCCTCGTTTTCACCGTAGACGAAGCGCCCCGTTGTGACGTATCCGCCGCCGGCGGTGCCGACGCGCACACAGCTTACGGCGAGCGGGAGGGCGGCGCAGCATGCGACGCTTCGCAGCACGCGCCCGTAATGAACCGTAGGCTTCACGCGCGCAATGTTTGCGGATCGACACCGCGGGCGCGGTGGAAAGCCTCGAATGCGATGGGCGAGATTTCCGAGGGCTTGATTTCGCTGCGGCCGCCCCAAAAAACGTTCGTGTAGCCGACGTCGATGCCGGCCTCGCGCAGATGCGCGTCGATCGCCGCCTTGTGGGCCAACAGCACGTCCTTGTCGAGACCGTGGGCCACGCCCATGATGTTGACGTTGCGGAACTCGGGGCCGCCTTCGCGCCAGTAGGCGTGCGTCATGATGTGATGGCGGCCGACTTCGCGGCCGGCCTCGATCTCGCGGCCGCGCGGTACTTCCCAGTGAAACAGCGCGTTGTAACGCGTGACGCGCTGGTTGCCCGCGGTCGGTTTGACGTGTTCGAGAAACGTCGAAAAGCGGCCGATGACGCCGCGTGCCGCGAGCGACTCGGCAACGGCGTAAAATTCTTCGAGCGCGACGCCGGCTTCCGCCGCGCGCGACAACCACAGGTCGCGCACCAGTTCGGGCGCAGCGAACTCGCGTTTGAGTGCGGTCAGCACCTGCCAATCGCGCGTCGAGAGTTCGACGATGTGCGTGTCGAGTACGTCCGCGAGCACGGCTGCACGCGAGCCGGGTTCGAGCCCGCGCCGACGTATGTGCCCGACACCGAGCGCGAATAGGCGTTCCGCCGGCATCAGCCGGTAGGCTTGTGCGCCCACGCGTCCGCGTAAGAATGCGGCGTGCGCATCGAGGGAATACCCCTGCGGCACCTTGAGCGTCGTCCACAAGCGATAGGATGAACCCGGCGTCGCGGCGTCGGTCGTGCGAATCACGACGTGACCCGAAAACGGGTCGTCGTTCACCATATACGCGAACGCCTCGTCGAGCCGCTCGGCCGGTACTTGCCAAGCGACGAGCGCGCCGTGCGCGAGGTTCGTCGCGAGCAATGTCTGACGAACGCGCCGGATCGTCCCCGCGTCGAGCATCGCCCGAATCCGTTCCAGAACCGTCGCGACTTCGACACCCGAGCGAAGCCCGATCTCACCGACCGGATCTCGCAGAAAACCCTCGATCCGGTCCTCGGAAACACGCAAAATCTGCGCGTTGACGGGGTCGTCGACCATCACCGGTATCGCGAGAACGCTCACCGCTCGCTTCTACGCTTTCGCAAAGCCGAAACCCTCAGGTGCAGCGCTGCTCGTTCCGAATGAAGCCTTTCGAGTTGATCCGTCGTTCCGGGAATCAGCGTGCACCGGTTCGCCGCCGGTCGATCCGCTCACGCTTTCCAAGCTGACAAGGTGGCCGTGCTCACAACGCACGTAGTGTTCTTCCGCACGACCATCTCGTGTACTCGTTAACCAGATAAAGTGGGTGGCCGCCGCCGGCTCCGTGACGACGACCGCGGGGACGCTGTCGGGATCGGCGTCGCGGAGGGCAGAATCACGGGGCCCGAGGGAATCGGCACGGGGGACGTCGAGGCAGTCGGCGGAGGCGGCGTTCCGGTCGGTTGCGGATCAGGCGTAGGCCTCGCCGGAAGCGGCGCATCGCCGACGGGCGTTTCGTAATTGGCGCCCACTGCGAAGAGATAGGCCTGCTCCGCTTGGCGCAGGGTGTAGACCGCCGTCACTTGGTCGGTCAGTGCGGTCGTCAATTGCACCTGTGCGTTGAGGAGCAGTGGCAACGTCGTCACCCCGGCGCGGTACTGCGCCTGGGTCGATTGCACGTTGACGACCGCGGTGCGGTACTCTTGCTGCGTCTGGGCGAGGGCCGCGCGAGAACTGACGAGGTTCGTCAGCGCTTGTTTGACGTTGAGTTGAATGTCGAGCGTGGTGTTTTGCAGCACGGCGTTGGCCACGTCGAGCTGCGCGCGGGCGCTGGCGACATTGGCCGCGGTGATGCCCTGATCATAAATCGGAATCGCCAGCGAAACGCCGATGCTCTGCGCGTTGCGAAATGAGCCGCCGAACTGATCGCTCGAATTGTCGGTCGCTGAAGCATTGGTCGCCAGCGACGGGAACAAGCCCAGCTTGGCGCTCTTGAGCGTGTACTGATCTTGCTGGACGACTTGCCGCGACGAATCGAAGTCGGGGCGCAAGGCGATCGCGCGTTGCACCGCTGCGTCGTAGGTCGGAATCGGAACCGTCGAGATCGCGCTGTTGGTGAAGACCGGTGCGTCGTCGACGGGCTGCACGCGGACGTTGGCGTCCAAACCCATGGCGTTGGCAAAGGCCGCTTCGTCGGCCAGTTCCGCGCCTTGGGCGCGTACGACCGCGAGCCGGGCCTGGGCGGTCGGCAGTTGCGCGGTCGCAATCGTGGCGCGCGCTTCCGTGCCGGCACTGACTTGCGCGCGCACGAGGTTTTCCTGCACGACGTCCTGGCGAACGATTTCCAGATCGACCTGGGTCGTTCGCTGCGCCCCGAGATAGGCGTAGTACGCCTGAGCGACGTTGTAGGCGACGACTTGAAGTTCGCGCCGGTAGGTGTCGGCGAAGGCGGTTTCGCTGCGCTGCGCGGCATTGACGGCCGCGGCGATGCGGCCGCCATCGTAGATCAGCTGCCGCAGGCTGACGCCGAAGCTGGTCGATGCGAAGTTGTCGTTGCGGTTGCTGGAGATCGGAACGCCTGCAGCGTTGGTCGACGCAAAGCCGCCCGGCTGCTGGTGGCTCTTAGTGTAGTCGGCACTGCCGGCCAGGGACGGCAGCAGTCCCGCCCGCTGGAGGCGCACGGCCGCCGCCTGAATGGCGACGTCGGAACGGGTCTGCGCCAGCAACGGCGACCGGGCAAAGCCCACGGCGATCGACTGCTGCAGGGTCAAGGT
>JALYUD010000108.1 GCA_030853905.1 Vulcanimicrobiota bacterium | reverse complement strand
GAGGGAGACCGCGAAGCGTTCGCGCGCCGGCGCGTCGACGCCGAAGGCTTCGCTTGCAACGATCGCCTGTGCGCCGGCGGCGAGGAGCGTATCGACGGCGCGCCGCAGTGCATCGTCGTCGTCGGCGCGCGCGAATGCGATCTGCGGTTCAAGTGTGGCGCTGGGACCCAAACGAATCGGAGGAACGCGCATCTGCGCGCGTTGCAGCCAGCCGGCGCGCCCGTGCAGCCCGACGATGCCGACCGGCGCGACATCGCCTTCGAGCAGCGCGTTCGTCGCTTGCGTCGTCGAATGCGCAATGAACGCGATGCGGTCCGCCGTGACGCCTGGCAGCGCGAGCGCCTGCCGCAGGCCCGCGACGATGCCCTCAGCAACGCCGCCCGGCGCGCCGTGCGTCGTCGGAACTTTCACGCGCCCGACGATCGTTCGCGTCTCCGCCTCGAGGACGACGACATCGGTAAACGTCCCGCCAACATCGATTCCAACGCGGAGCGCTCGGGTCGGCGTCTGCAGGTCCGGGGCGCCGTTCGCCGTTGACTTCATGAAGTGCCGAAGCTTTCGTCGGAGGGCCGAACGTGGCTCTCGCCGCGCCGCCGCACCGTCCGCAATTCCCTCACGCCGGAACGGCCGTCCGAAAAACCCGCGTTTTTTTTAACCTCCAAACGGTTGACCGAGGGTGATCGTCAGATCGGCCTTACCACGATGGATGTCGAAGGTATGCGGTACCCCGTCGTACGCATACGCTTCGGTTTGGAACGTTCCGTACTCCCACCAATACTTGCCGTCGAGTCTTTCGATGATGTCGTTCGTTCGTAGGCCCGCGGCATACGCCGGGCCGCCGGGGCGGACGTAGGCGCGCATTTCGCCGTCGACGGTTTTGAAGAGGCTGTAAAAGTACGTGGGGCCTTCCCGCGGATCGTACGCGAGTCCATCGTTGAACAGGCCGCGCGCGAGCTCCGGCTGGTCGACCATCCACGTGCGCAAACGAAAGAGCGCGGCGAGCGCGTCGTCGCGTACGTCGCTCGTACGCGGAACGTACCACTGGTCGACGGGCCAACCCGCGCAGTCGGCAAGTTGAAGTCCGACTTCATCGGGATCGAGGACGACGCGCAGCGCGGCATCGTACGGTTTGAGCGCGCAATCCGACATGCCGGGAACGCCGCTCCATGAGACGATGCGGAAGCCGGGCCAGCCGCGGCCGATCGCTGCATCGATCTGATGGATTACGGCGCGCGACGCCGCATCGACGTTGCCGTCATCGTCGCCGTACACCCACAGTGCCGCTGCCGACGAAGCGGGCGCGAAAAGCGCTCGGGGCGACGGAGTCATGAGGGCGGACGGTGACGTTGCGACGGTCGATGAGTTTGCGGTGGTCGGTGAAGCTTTGACGCTCGCTGAAGTTGCAGCGTTCGGTGAAGTCGCGACGGGTGGTGAGAATGCGGCGGTTGGTGAGACTGCGACGGATAGCGTGCTTTGCGCGGCGTTTGCCGGGGTCCCGAACTTGAAGGGCTGCCGGTGGAGCAGCACGCTGCCGAAGAGAACGACGACGAGCGTGCCTGCAATCGCAACGCCGGCTTGATACGGCAAAGTCAGCTTCGTGATCTCATCGACCCGCACGCCGGTGAAGTTCGCGACCCAAACGTTTTGCGTGTTCGTCGGATCGCAGACGTTCTGCACTTGCACGACCGCCATGATCGCGGCGACCAAGGTAACCGCGGGCAGCACGCCCATGCCCGCGAGCACGGTGTAGACGGCGATGCCCACACCGAAGGGATTGAGCGGTCCGCGGTACAGCGCGAGCGGCGAGAAGACGCCGAAGAGCACGACGTAGCCCAACCACGAGCGCGGCGCGATCGCCGCGACCAGCGGCGCCAGCGCTGCCTTCACGCTGGGCAAGCCCGTTGCGACGAGCAGCATGCCGATCCCCATGAACAGCAGCACCGCAGGCGCGACGTCCTCGATGCCGCGAATTGCGCTGGCGACGAGGGTAGCGATGGCGTCGCGTGGCCGTGTCGCCGCCACGCCGTAGAGCGCGGCGAGCGCGAAGGCTACGATCGGATTCATACCAAGGCCGAAATAGAAGACGATCGGTAAAATCGGCGTGATCAGCGCGAAAGCGGGCGCGCGTTTACGCGCGAGCGGCTCGTCGGCAGCGACGGCCCACGTTGCATAGGCGCGCGCCGTGCGGAAACGCACCGTCGCAAACGCGACGAGCGCCAGCGCGTCGAGACCCGCGAGCGCGTACGCGAAGGGCTGCATCTGGGCGCGATCGACGCCGAACGTTTTCGTATAGAACGTCCACTGGGCGATGTTGAAGATGAAGCCGAGCGCGAAGGCCAGCATGAACAACGTCGCGGCCGTTTTGCGAGGTACGCCGATCGTCAGCATGATCGGAAGCACGATCGAGCCGACCATGATGATTGCGCCCAGGCCCGTCAGCGACGTAAACAGCACGGCGACGGCCATGCAGAGGGCGAGCGCCAGCAGCGCCGGCTGGTCTCCGCCGAATTCGGCGGCGTACGTAACGATCGTCTCCGCGATGCCGGTCGACAGCGCGACGCGCGACAGCAACGCGCCGAAAATTACGGTCACGATTACCGGCGCAAGCCGCGTCGTTCCATCGACGATCGTCGTCTGTAGACCGCCGAGACCCGCACCCGCTACGGCCGCGATGGCGAGTGCCATCAGGGGCACCGCGAGCAGCGCCGGCAATGCGCGCGCGTACATCAGGCCCGCGGCGAGCACGAAAATCGCGAGCATCGCGAATCCCGCAAGGGATTCACCGTTCATGAGCCTAGGAGTCTGTCGGGCTTTGCCCGACCGGCGACGCTCGTCCGTGTCGGACGTATGGCGGGCGGCTTGCGGCGAAGCCGCAAACGCGAGGATTCAACGCAGTTGAATCCACTAGCGCGGACGCTCGACGTCGCCCGGCAAACTGAGCCGTTTCTTCGCGGTGGCAGGCGAGACATAGCGTCTCGAGATTGCCGAGATGATGGGCGCAGCTAAGCGTGCGATGCGCCCCCCGGCAGGGTTCGCGATGGTTCACTTCCATACGGTTACGCTTCTTCGCTGCACGCCACGAGCGCATCGCGCTGCGGTACTCGTGCGGCGAACTCACCGTGCGCGGATTGGGGCGTTTGGGTGCTGCCGCTCCGCAGCGCTTACAACGGTAGCGGTCACGCCGCTTAGCGGCGCGGCGCGCCAGCGTCCACCAGTGATTCGTCCAGAACGCGTCGCCGCACCGGTCGCTGCACCAGATGCGCCGTCGCGGCGGCAGCGGCGTGCCGCCGCACCACGCGCATCCGCCCTCGATTGGGCGCGCCAGCGCACAGGCCGCCAGTACCGCGGACCGCTTCGGAAGGTCGCCCCTCACGGTTGCGCGGCGATTCCCAAGGCCGCATCGAACGAGGGCAACCTCTTCTTTTGCGCGTAGTCGCCGAAGGTCACGTCGCCGAGGCGGTCGGCGCGCCCAATCGCTCGGTCGGCTGCGATGCGATAGCGTTCGAGCACGCTTTGTTCATGACTGGGGCGGTCCTCGTATTCCCAGGCCGCGCGCATCAGCGGCTCGAGCGCAAGCATCGTATCGCGCTGCTCCCAAAAGAGGTAGCGCGCGAGGTACAAGCCGCGATAGACCGAGCCCTTGTGAGTCGCCGCATTGTGGACGGCTTCGTCATAATAGGCGCGTGCTTCTTGCGGGATCTGATATTCGCGTCCGAGCGCGTCGTAGCGGCGTGCGGCCAGGAACATCACCGCCGCAGCATTGGCGTGCAGCGGCGGCGGCGGCGCCAGACGCAGATGCGCGATCGCACCTTCGGCCGCGAGACGGAGCGCGGGAAGGTCCATCAACGCCGGCACGTTCGCCAGGTCGGGTGCGAGCGGATCGGCCCAAAACAGATAGTCGCCGTTGTCGCGCGGGTTGCCGTGCAGCAGCGTGTTGCAACGTCCGAGCGCCGCGAGGTCGGCGGCGTATTGCGGATCGTCGGTTCCAAAGAACGCTGCCGGAAAGTCACGCGAGTAACGCCCTTGATCGACGGGCCCCGCTTCCCAAGCGCTGGCTCCCGCATAGATGACGGGATACCATGTCGCCTCGAAGAGCGTCTCGCCGTCGTCGTGCCAAACCGTCTGAAAGAGCCCGAGCACGTGCGCCGCTTTTCCTTCGGTCACGAAGCGATCGATGTTGGTCAGGGCGCTCTCGAGATCGGGATAGATTTCATTCCAGTTTAGCGCTCCGGGCGCCACCAGCTGCTCGAATCCGCCGCGTACGATACGGTCGATGTACGGCCGATACGTCGGGTCGTTGCCGTAGTGCCAGTTGACGAAGACGAGCTGCTTGGGAAGCAGACCGAACAGTTCGGGATGCCGGGCCAGTGCATCGTCCCACACGAGAGGCCGGCCGCCACCGTGCGCGATGACGAAGTCGGCCGTATCGATGACGTGCCGCGCATAGACGGCGCCCTCGCCTTGGGCTGCGACGAGCGCCTTCGAACGACCGAGACCGAGGTCCGCCGGCTCATCAGAGCCGATATGGAAGAACGCCGGGTGCGGCACGGCCTCGAGTTCATCGGCGATCACGTCACGGACGTAGGCTTGACCAGCCGGATTGGCCGGCGAAAGCAGATAGCCGTGCGGCGTCTCGGCGAGCGCCGCATAGCGTTCCCACTTGAGGGTCTCGTGCATGTGGGCGAAGGTTTGCTGCTCGGGAACGAACGTGACGTGAAAGCGGCGCGCGTACAGCGCGAGATCGTGAAGCTGTTGGGGCGCGATGCCGTCGAGCGGCGCCGGCAACGGGTGTTTGGGATCGACGAAGACGTGCTCCATGTACGGCGAGTAACCGTTGAATTTGAAGCTCGCGATCGTGCGGATGCGTTCTTCGAAGTAGCGCATCGTCGGCAGCGGCCCGCGTGAGACGTCATCGGAAAGCATGCGCCAGCGCAGTGCCGGCGCATCGACGATGTGGACGCACGGCACACGCACGTCGCGGCGTTCCGATTTCACGGCCAGCTGTGCTAGCGTAGCGAGCGCGTCGAACTGTCCCTCCGCGTCGTGGCCGGCGATGCGCACGCCGCGTGCAGCGACGTCGAGCGCGTAACCTTCCTCGCGCGGCGGTGCGCTCGGGCCCGCATCGGCGCTCACGGATTCGTGCCACGCAGCGACGGAAACGGCTACGGCATGCGTCGCGCGCCGGACTCCCAAAGCCGACCAGCGCTCGCGCAGCAGCTCCATGCCGCCCGCGTCGAGCGGCGCACGAGCGAGCCCAAGAAGAAGCGCACCGGCCGCAACGCTGCATCGCGGCATCATCACGAGGCTCTGCGGTCGCGGAATCACGTGCACGTCGACGGGCGGCGGTTGCGCGCTTACACCATCGGCGGGAGGGGCGGTTCCGCTCGTTTCGCCGGCATGGGCCACGCTCGTGAGT
>JALYUD010000090.1 GCA_030853905.1 Vulcanimicrobiota bacterium | reverse complement strand
GCGCCTGTCCTTCGAGATAACGAAGTACGTCACCGACGACGTCGTCGTACTGCGCGACGCGCTGATTATGCATGATGACGACCGGAAGATGATGCTGTGCCGCGCTCGCCAGCAAACCATCGTCGAGCCCCCACACCGAATTGAGCCAGTCCCCACCGGCCTCTCGCGCCTGCCGGAAAATGGCGGGTTTGTACGTGTCGACCGACAGCACCGCATGCGGTAAGGCCGCTCGAATGGCGCTCAGAGCCGGCAGGAGCCGGCGACCTTCTTCCTCCACGTCGATCGGCAGTGCTCCCGGACGCGTCGATTCTGCGCCGAGATCGAGTACGTCCGCGCCTGCCGCGTCTAATTCGAGCGCTAACGCGAGGGCATCATTCGCAGCGGGACGCCCGTCGCCCGAAAATGAATCGGGCGTCACGTTGATGACGCCCATCAGGTACGTCCGTTCACCCCACGCGAAGCGCCGTTCACGCGTGACCAGCGGCACACGCCCTGCGCTGACGGCCGCGCCGTTCACCGCGAGCGCGATTCGACGCTCTGCGCAAGCCACCAATCGCGCAGCACGCCCGTCAAGAACGTCGAACCGGTGACGACGACGAGCGTCGCCGGCTCGGCTTGGCGGCGTGCCAGCGCTAACCCTTCGATCGGATCGACGATGATGCGCGATGTGACGCCGGCGAGTTCGGCGACGTTGGCTAGGCGTTGCGGGCGTTCGGGTTCGCGGCCCGCTGCTTGAAACGACGTGAACGTAAACGATCCCGGGAGATCGAGCAGCGGCTGTAAGGTGCCGCCGATATCTTTGGACTGCGCAATGGCGACCACGAACGAAAAACGCCGCCCTGGGAAGGTCTCGCGCAGCGCCGCAGCCAGCGACGATACTTTGTCGGGATTGTGCGCGACGTCGAAAACGATGTCGGGGAAACCGGGAAAAAATTCCATGCGGCCAGGCACGATGACCCCGGCCAGGCCGCGTTCGATCGCGCTGGTTGGCGGCCGCAGCGCCGCCGGCAAGCGTTCGAGCGCGGCGATCGCCGTCGCCGCGTTCCTCTGCTGAAACCGTCCCAACAGCGGCAGCGCAATGTCGTAAGGAGCGAGCGCAGTGCGCACGCTGAAATGTTGGCCGGATGATTCGATGGGTCCTGATTCGAGGGCCGTCACATCGTCGACCGCGACGAACGGCGCGCCCGCCGCCGCACAGGCCGCAACGATGACGTCGCGCGCGCGGCCCGTCGCGGCCGAAATCAACGGTATGCCGCGCTTGGCGATGCCGGCTTTGTCGAGGGCGATCTCCTCGACCGTGTTGCCGAGAATTTCCATGTGATCGAGGCCGACGTTGGTAATGACGCAGACCTCGGGAACGATCAGATTCGTCCCGTCGAGCGTTCCGCCGATGCCGACTTCGATCACCGCAATCCGGACGTGCTGCGCGGCAAAGTCTGTGAACGCGAGGGCTAGTAAGGTTTCGTAGTAGGAGGGGCGGCCGAAATCGCGCGCGGTGGCGTCGAGCGCCGGCAGCATCTCGTCGAGCAACTCGGCGAAGCGCTCTTCGGAGATCGCGACGCCGTCGATGCGCGCGCGCTCCGTCATTGAACTCAAGTGCGGTTTGGTGTGTAAGCCCGTTCGTTTGCCCGCTGCCGACAGCACGCTTGCGATCATCGTCGCCGTCGAACCTTTGCCGCTCGTTCCGCCGACATGAACAGTCGGATAGGCACGATGCGGATTGCCGAGCCGTTCCAGCAATGCGCGCATGCGTTCGAGCCTGTGCGGATGATGGCGCGAAACCGTCTCATTGATCGTGCCGAGCAAATAGCGTTCGGCGTCGCGATACGTGCGGATCCGAGCGCCGCTCACCATGGAACCTCAGCCATCCGCGACGACGTTCGCCAGCAAGTCGAGAGCATGCGGCAGCGCCGGCAGGACGGCGGCCAAGGTCTCGCCGACGGCTTTAGGGCTGCCGGGCAAATTGACGATCAGCGTGCTGCCGCGAACTCCCGCGATGGCTCGCGACAGCATGGCGGTCCGCACGATCGGGATCGACGCCGCGCGCATCACCTCAGCGATACCCGGAACCTCGTAATCGAGCACCGCTGCGGTCGCTTGGGGGGTCCGGTCGCGCGGGGCCAATCCCGTTCCGCCGCTCGTGAGCACCAGCGGCACGCCGCGCCGGTCACACAAGTCGATCAGCTCCGCTTGCAACGCCGCCGGATCGTCCGGAAGCACACGTTCATGGACGAGGGTGAAGTTCGCCCCGAGCGCTTCGGCGACGGCGGGAATGCAACCGTCGCTGCGGCTACCGGCCGCAACGCGATCGGAAAGCACGATGACGGCGACTTCATAGGGCATCAGCGATAGTGTATCCCATTGTCGTGAATCGGCGGAAAGTCGAACGCGAGCGTTGCCGGGGTGCGCTTACTCCTGTACGCCCGCGTGCCAGTTCCCGCTCTTCCCGCCACGCTTTTCCAACAGCCGCACCGATTCGATTGCAATCTCTTTGCCGAGCGACTTGGCCATATCGTAGATCGTCAACGCCGCAATGCTGGCCGCGACCATCGCCTCCATCTCGACGCCCGTCTGAGCGGTCGTATGCGCCGTCGCCTCGATCTGCAATAGGTTATCGGCAGTCCACTCGAGCGTGACGTCGACGCCGGCGAGCGGCAGTGGATGGGCTAGCGGAATCAGCGACGCCGTCGCCTTCGCCGCAAGGATGCCCGCGATTTGCGCCGCCGCCAGCGCGTCGCCCTTGCGCAACGTCGCCGAGCGCAGCGCTTGCGCCGCCGCGAGCGGCAACCGCACGAGCGCGCGCGCGCGCGCAAACCTTTCGGTCGGCTCCTTCGCTCCCACGTCGACCATCATCAACCCGCCGTCCGGCCGCAGATGCGTCAAGGGGACTCCTTGTCGTGCGCTTCTGCTCGGCAGTCAAATGGAGTCAACGGAGTCGCGCGCTTCGAGATGCGCCTGTTTGGAAGCGCATCCAGACGAGCGACAAGATGCCGAGCACGGCGAAGAGGATGGCGTGCGTGATGTGCCGCCCGCCGTGATGCGAGCCGGCCTGCAGCACGCCGGCCGCGTACAGGATCGCGATGATGAAGAAGATGACGGCCAGAGCGAGGGCGATGAACTTCAAGCGATGACCTTCGTAAGAGCGAGAGCGAGGCATACCGAGCCGAAGATCAAGCAGTACCACCCGAACGGACGCAAATCATGCGCCCGAAACCAGCGCGTCAAGAAGGCGACCGAAACATAGGCCGTGATCGCCGCCAACAGGGCGCCCACGACGGACTGCTCAAGCGCGACTCCCGAGCCGGTCGCGAATAGCCGCGGCAGCTCCAGCACCGAGGCGGCGAAGATCACCGGCGTCGCCAGTAGGAACGAGTAGCGCGCCGCGTCTTCGTGCGTCAAGCGCAGCAGCAGCGCCGCAACGATCGATGCGCCCGAGCGCGAAATGCCCGGCAGCAACGCGGCCGCCTGAGCGAGGCCGACTCGTGCGCCGCCCGACCACGGCAATTCGGGCAGGGGCCGCAACACGATGCCGCCCGCGCCGGCCAGCGTGCGCCGCCGCAGCGCCTCGCCCGCGAACATGACGAAGCCGTTCGCGATCAGAAACCCGGCGACCAGTGCGCTCGAGGCGAAGAACTCGCGCACCGGGCCCTCTAAGAAAACACCCAATAACGCAACGGGCACGGTGCCGATGATCAGCAGCCAGCCGAGTCGTTCGTCGGGGTCGCGCGACAGGTTGCCGCGCATGATGCTGGCAACGAGGGCACGGACGATCCGGCCCCAGTCACCGAGATAGAACAGAATCAACGCGACGGCGGTCCCGAAATGCAAGGCGACGACGAACGAAAGAAAGGTCGGCGCGCTGCGGTCGACCTGCCAGTGCAGGAGTGCCGGGACGAGCACCGTGTGCCCGAGGCTCGACACCGGAAACAGTTCGCTCGTGCCCTGCAAGACTGCGAGCACCATCGCTTGCAGCCAGGTCACCAGTGAACTTTACTGGCCGGTAAAGTCCGCCTCGAAAAGGTAGGAACCCGCGGTCTGCACGCAGTTGACGATGTCGGGCGTATAGGCGGTCTGCTGTGCGGCCTTGATGGCGGCTTGGTCGAGCGAAGCGTTGCCGGCGCTCTTGTAGATCGACGTGCCCTGGACCACGCCGCTGCCGGTGAGCGTCACCTTGACTTCGGCCGTTCCGGTCGCTCCCTCTTGGCGGGCCATATCCGGATAGTCGGGCTCGACGGCTTGTCCTTTGATTGCAGCAGGAGCGTTGGGCACCGCGCACTGCGGCTTGGGGGTCGGGGGCGTCGTCGGCGCGGCGGTTGGCGCGGGGGGCGCGGGCTTGCCGGTGGCTGCGACGGGCGCCGGCTTGCCGACAGCCGAATTGCCGTTCGGCACGCCATTTTCGCTGCCGACCGCCGGCGTCTTGTACTTCGCTTGGCTCGGCCCGGTGTTGCTGTTCGTCGTTGTCTTCGGGGGGTGCACCTTCAGCTTTTGCACCGGCGGTGGATTGGTCTGCTTGACCGGCGGCGGCGTTGACTTGGGCTGCGGCGTCGGGGGCGGGGGGGTCGGCGTTGGAGGCGGCGGGGTCGGGACGACGACC
>JALYUD010000030.1 GCA_030853905.1 Vulcanimicrobiota bacterium | reverse complement strand
CGCCCGGGCTTGGGCCTACGATGCCGAGCGCTGCGGTGACCGCATCATCGAACTCTACGCCTCGCTTGCGCCGAAACGGCCGACAGTCCGGCGCGCCGTCGGGCGCACTCGCCAAGCCGAACCCGTTTGACAGCGAACGTATGTTCGGTATATGATGGGAAAGAGGTGAATGACATGAAAACGCGCCGGGACACAGTCGAAGTCGCCCTCGGGTTCGCCTGCAATTCCACGGGCACGGGAGTGGCATTTGCGCGCTTGCACGGCGACGGAGTCGACGATGTTGCCCGCGTCTCGTTTGGGTGTCGTCCCCTTCCGGCGTTGCACGAACGTGATGCCGCCTACGCTGCCCTCGATGCCGTCGCGGCGCTGGTGCTGCGACGCGGGATAAGGCGTGCGCGCTTCATCCTCGATGAACCGGAGCTCGTCGCCGATCTCGCCGCGCGGCGTAACGTGCCGCAGCCGCTCGCCATACCGTACGTTGCCTTACGCTGCCGTCTCAACCGCTTGACCGCAGCGGAAGTCGTGTCGGCCGACGCCGCTCGGAGTTGCCGTGACCTCGAGGCGCGCGCTCGGGCGGAGGCCTCTCTCGACATCGCGGCGTGACCGCTTGCGGCGGCTACGCCGCGCCGAACTTCCGCTGGAAACCGTCTCGCTTGCGCGCTTCTTGCTCGGAGCGATCCTCGTGCGCGACAGCGCCGAGGGCCGCGCCGTGGTGCGCATCGTTGAAACCGAAGCGTACGCTCCCGGCGACGGCGCGTCACATGCGTTTCGCGGCGAGACGCCGCGCAATCGGTCGATGTTTTTGCGTCGCGGCCATGCGTACGTCTACCGCATCTACGGTACGTCCGAGTGTCTGAACGTTTCGAGCGAACGCCCCGGTATCGGCGCCGCCGTCTTGTTGCGGGCAGCCGAACCGCTCGGCGGGTGCGCGCTGATGGAAGCGCGGCGCGGCTGCACGGTCCACGGCTTCTTGTGCCGCGGCCCGGGACGGTTGGCGCGCGCCCTCGCGGTGACGCGGCTCGAGGACGGCCTCGATCTGTGCGCGCCGGGCCCGCTGTGGCTCGCTTTCGGGCGACCGCCCATAAGCATCGCGACGAGCGTTCGCATCGGCCTGACGAAGGAAGCGAGCCGACCGCTGCGCTTTTTCGAGAGGGGCAGCCCTTGGGTCAGCGGTTCGCGAAAGTTGAACGATACGTGAAGCCGGAGGTCGCGACCCGATCACGTCATCCGAGGAACGCGAGCGCGGCCGCACGCTGCGGCGGACGCCGGCACGCGCAAGGAGGCTGTCGGACTTTGTCCGACAGCAGACGCTCGTCCGCGGCGGACGTACGGCGGGCGGATCGGCCGAAGGCCGAACGCAACAGATTCGACGAAGTCGAATCCCTGGAGCACAACGCTGCACGGCGTCGAACGCAGCAGCCGTGAGGCTGCAGAAGTTTCTCGCGCACGCAGGCGTTGCCTCACGGCGCCGAGCCGAGACGTTGATCTGTGGCGGCTACGTTCGGGTCAACGGGGCAATCGTCCGGGAACTGGGTACGCGCGTCGGCGCGGAAGACGAAGTCGAAATCGCCGGGAAGCGGGTCCGGGTTCCCGAGGAAAAGCGCTACCTCGTTTTGCACAAGCCTTCGCGGGTCATGACCACTATGCGCGATCCGCAAGGGCGCCGCACCGTCGCCGCGCTCGTACCGCGCGAACCGGGACGGGTCGTGCCGGTCGGACGGCTCGACTACGACACTTCAGGGGTGCTCCTGCTGACCAACGATGGCGAACTCGCCCATATCCTGACGCATCCGCGTTTTGGCGTCGAGAAGACGTATCGCGCGGTCGTGCGCGGCCGGCTCGGCCCACAGGACGTGCAGCGGTTCCTTTCCGGCATGGCCCTGGCTGACGGTCGCGCGGAACCGGCCAGAGTTCGGGTGGTTCGCAGCGGTGCGGCGGCATCCGAGCTCGACGTGACGATTCACGAAGGACGTAACCGGCAAGTCCGGCGCATGTTCGAAGCGACCGCTCACCCGGTCGTATCGCTCATGCGCCTGCGCTTCGGCCCCTTGACGCTCGGCGATTTGCCGCCGGGCCACTGGCGCGACGTAACCGAGCGCGAGTTGGCGGCACTGCGCGCGACGATGAACGAAGCGAATCGCGGCATCGCGTGAGCTACGATTTGGTCAGCGGAGCGGGACGCTCGCGGAGCATCGTCCACGTCGGCCAGCGCGCCAGTTTCGGCGGCGCGGCGCTCGCGGTCTGCGCGGGCCCATGCAGCGTCGAATCGCGCGAACAGCTCGAAGCGTGCGCCGGCGCCGTCGCCCAAGCCGGCGCCAACGTGTTGCGCGGCGGCGCGTTCAAGCCGCGGACGTCGCCGTACGCGTTCCAGGGGCTCGGCGAAGAAGGATTGCGCTACCTGCGCGAGACAGCGGACCGCTTCGGTTTGGCCGTCGTCACCGAAGTGCTCGATCCGCGCGACGTCGAACTGGTCCTACGCTACGCCGACATGCTGCAGATCGGCATGCGCAACATGCAGAATTTCGCGCTGTTGCGGGAAGTCGGTCGAACGGCGAAGCCCGTATTGCTCAAGCGCGGCATCGCGGCGACGATCGAGGAGTGGTTGATGGCAGCCGAGTACGTCGTCGCGGGCGGTAATCCGCACGTCGTGCTGTGCGAACGCGGCATTCGCGGCTTCGATCCGCAAACGCGCAACGTGCTCGACCTCGCGGCCGTCCCGGTCGTGCAAAGCCTGACCCACCTCCCGGTGATCGTCGATCCTTCCCACGGCACGGGCGTCCGCGGGCTCGTCATACCGATGACGATGGCCGCCGTCGCCGCCGGCGCCGACGGCGTGATCGTCGAAGTGCATCCGTACCCTGCCAGAGCCTATTCGGACGGCGCACAGTCGCTGACGCTGCCCGGTTTCGGCGAACTGATGGAACGCCTCGGACCAGTCGCCGCCGCGGTGGGACGAGCGTTACCCTCCAACGCCGTCGCCGCCGCCTGAGGAAGGCCTGGATTTCGCGCGTCGTCGGTCGTGCAAATTCTTGGGGCGAGAGGAGGGGGGCGCGCGGGAGGCCGAAACGCGGCAGACTGTTTCGGCGTTGACTGACACTCGCAGCCCATCGTAGGAAAGGGAATTATGAACGGACGCATTTCGACCGTCGCGGCTTTGGCCGCACTCACGCTTTGCACGCCGCTCGCCGCTCGAGCCCAGGCGACGCCGACGTATTACGTGCCGCCTAAACTCGCCACGCACGGTAAGAACACTTCGGCGATCGCCGGCAAGGGCGTCGTCGTCGTGCAGGTCCTCGTCAATAAGAACGGCAGCTTCAAAGTCAGCAAGGTGCTGCGCTCGACCAACTCCAGCGATAACAAAGCGGCGCTCGAAATCGCGCGAACGTCGACGTACACCCCCGCTTCACGCGGCTCGCAGAAACTGACCGCCTTCTACGACTACAGCTTACGTTTTACGTCGAGCGGAGCGGCCAGCGCCGACCAAGGATCCCAAGGCGGTGCTGCCGGCGTCGGCTCGCGCGCGGGCGGTGCGGCGAAGTTTGAAGCGATGATGCGCGCCGGTAATTATTCGGGGGCGCAAAGCGGCCTGCGCAGCTACGTGGCCGATCATCCAAGCGATACGCGCGCACAGCTCGAGCTCGGCATCGCCAATACGTTCCTGTCCGACTATGCCGGCGCGGTCGATGCATTCGACAAAGCAGGCACGATCCCGAATGACGCCAAGGGCCCTGCGGCCAAGGCGTACGCCGAGAATGCCAGTGCGCTCGCCAAGAGCGGGCAGAATGATAAAGCCGTCGTCTCGGCCAAGCGCGCCGCCGAATTAGCACCGAACTTCTTTACGTTTAACAACCTCGGCTCGGTCGAAGCAGCCGCGGGAACGAACGATGCCGCGCTGGCGGATTTAGAAAAGGCCCGCTCGCTCGCCGGCAGCACGCCGCACATCACGGGCAAAGAGCGGGCCCAGCTCGACCAGAATCTGGAAGCGACCTACCTAGCGAACAAGGATCTCGATAAGGCGAAAGCCGTAGCCGCTGAAGCAACGCAACTCGATCCTGGCTCCGACGCGCCCGCCAACATCATGGCAAACTACTACCTAAAGCAGAGCCAAGCCCTCTCGCAAGCAGGAAAAGCAAGCGATGCGGCGGCGTTGCTCGAAAGTGCAGCGGCGAGCGCGCCGAAGGCTGCGCAGACGCGTCTTTATGCGCAAGCGGCCTTTGCCTATTTGAACGCGCAGCCTAAACCCGTCAACGATAAAGCCAAAGCCGACGCCGACAAGGCGCTCGCGCTCTCACCCGACGACCCGCAAGCGAACTTTGCCGAGGGCGTGGCGCTTGCCAACACCGGCAACAGCAAAGACGCGCTGACGTACCTCAACAAAGCCGATGCTGCCGCGAAGCAGGCCGGCAACACGCAAATGGCGACTTCGATCGAGAGCGTAATCAAACAACTTGCGTCAAAGTCGTGACATCGCCGAGGAAAACTCCCTGACCGCAGGTAAATAGCCTGCCCGCAAAGGCAACAGACTTCGTTCTTTTTGGAGGCGCCGTAGTAGCGTGTTTAGTGGTTTCGGACAACTGATCCATCAGGGTGGCGCGGTCATGATCATCCTGATCCTGATGTCGATCATCGCCGTGGCGATCGTGATCGAACGACTCGTCTTCTTCGCGAACGAACGCGGAGACACCAAGAGTCTCTTGCGTGCGCTCGGCCAGCGGATCGCCGTCGACGACATCCCCGGGGCGATCCAACACTGCCGTAAGAGCAAGGGGATGCTCCCCCGGATTCTGGAGTTCGGACTGCAGCGAGGCACGAAAAATCGCGCCGACATCACAGATGCGCTCTCCATAGCGTTAATGGAGAACCTCAACCTTTTGGAGCGCAACTTGGGCGTCATCGGAACGATCGCGGTCATCGCGCCTTTCGTCGGTCTCTTGGGAACCGTTCTCGGTATCATCCGAGC
>JALYUD010000047.1 GCA_030853905.1 Vulcanimicrobiota bacterium | reverse complement strand
ACGCCGTATTGCGGCGCATGCAAGCGGACGGACCGCGCCTCCCCGAACGCGCCGACTTCGCCGATGAGGCCGATTACCTCGCTACGATGCACTCGGTGCCGACCTGGATCGCCGCGCAGTTTCTCCGGACGCTCGGCCCGCAAAGCGAAGCGGCGCTAGCGTCGGTCAACCGTGCGCCGCGGGCGGCGGTACGTGTCAATACGCTACGTGAAAGTCGTGAAGCGGTGACGGCGCTGCTGCAGCGTGCCGGCGTAGCGACGAAGCCTTCGCGCTACGTTGCCGACACGTTGCTGGTGGTGGACGGCGTCGCCACGGACGATTCCCAGGGCCGCTGGGATCTGCAAGCGGAAGCGGCGGCGATGCCGGTCGATCTCCTAGCGCCGCAAGCCGAGGAAACGATCCTCGAGCTGTGCAGCGGGCGCGGCCACAAGACGTTGCAGATCGCCGCCCGCATCGCAAACCGCGGCCGCATCGTCAGTGTCGAACGCGATGAAAAGAAGATGGCGTCGTTATCCGCTGCGCTCGAACGGGCCGGCGTGACGAGCGTCGCTGCGGTGCTCGGCGACGCGCTCGAGGCAGCATCCGACGTGCAAGCGGATGGCGTCTTGATCGACGCGCCGTGTTCGGGTGTCGGGGTCATCGGTCGTCACCCCGAAGCACGCTGGCGCAAGAAATCCGATGACGGCGAACGGCTTGCCGCGACGCAGCGCGACTTGCTGCGCGTCGCTGCGGCGCGCACGCGAGCCGGCGGCCGCCTCGTCTACAGCGTCTGCTCGATCGACCCGCGCGAAGGTCGCAACGTCGTCGACGCTTTCCTTTCTGCCGAGCCCGCCTTCGTGCGCGCGTCGTTGCCGGCGCGTTACGCCGGTTTTGAATGCGCGGGTGACGTCATCGTACCGCCGGGTATCGATGGCCGCGACGGTTTCTATATCGCGACGCTTGTGCGGTGCGCCGAGAGCGAGATCAGTGAGCCGCCCATGCCGCCCGCTCCGAGCGCTATGCGTGAGCCGCCGTACGCATGAGGGCCAATCCGGTGGCGCGGCTGGAGGCTGCGTGTGCGAACGCCGTGGAGCGCACCTTCGCCTTCGCCTTCCCGAGCGCGCTCGAACCGGTGCACATCGCTCGCAAGCTGGTCGCCACGTTCGAAGCCGGCAGCGCCCCGGGTGAGCGCCAAGGGCGCCGCTTCACCGTGCGCTTGCACCCGAGTGATTATGCCGCACTGGAAAGCGAGTTGCCGTATCTCGAGCGACAATGGACGACGATGCTTGCACGGTTGGCGGAACGCTCGGGACGGCCGCAGCGTCCGCCCGAAGTGCGCGCCCAGCGTGACGCCGCAGTCGCTGCCGGTACGATCGCCATCGCCTCCGAAGCCCGCTCACAGCCGCGGCGGTTGGTGTTGCGCGTGCGCCGCGGCATTGCCCGTGGCGCTGAGTTTCCACTCGAGCGCAGCGTGGTCATCGGGCGCGACGCGGCCTGCGGTGTCGTCATCGCGGATGCACGGGTCTCGCGCCGGCACGCCGCCGTCGACGTCGACGACGCCCATGGCCTGCGGCTCCGCGATCTCGGGTCGTCCAACGGCACGTTCCTCAACCGCACGCGGATAACGCTCGCCTCGCTCGGTTGCGGCGATGTGCTGGGCTTGGGCGACAGCGAACTGCTCGTCGACGCATCCGATGACGTTCGCGCACCCTGATCCCCGTCAGGCCAGCCTCGAAGTCGTTGCTGCGGCCGCGCTGTTCCTGTTTGTGGCGTTGCCGCGACGGCGCCGCGCCCTGGCGCGCGACGATCCGCTCTCCGCTATGCAGGCGGTCGTCTTACGCGTGGAGGAAGAAGGGCGGACGCGCACGGTCCGCGCGTCGCTCCCGATCACCATCGGCCGCGCGCCGACCGCGACGCTCGTCATTCCCGACGCGCAGGTGAGTCGTCTGCACGCACGTATCGATCTTTTCGACGGTGTCCTCGGCGTCCGCGACCTCGATAGTCGCAACGGAACGCTGCTCAACGCCCGTCCGATCGACGGTTTACGGGCCCTGCACGATGGGGATGAGATCGACGTCGGCTTGACCCGAATCATGTATTGCGGAGTTGCCCCGTGGAAATAGCCGCTAGAACCGAACCCGGCCTGCGCCAGCGCGAGCATAGCGACGCGCACCTCGTTGAATCGATCGCTCCCAACATCGTGCTGCTGGCCGTGGCCGACGGTTTCGGGCGAGTCAGCCGCGGTCTGCCGACGGCGCAGTGCGCTCTCGCCACCTTGCGCGACTATTTGCGGCGCCGCCATCGCCTCGGTTCGTACGGGCGCAATCCGTCGCCCAGCAGTCTGCGAACCTTGATGCTCGCCGCGCTCGACCATGCCAACAGCCGCCTGTTCGGCGAGGGCGGCACGCATGAGGACTTCGTCGGCAGCGGCACGTCGCTCACGGCGGCTCTCGTCGTGGGGGAGCATGCGCTCGTCGGCCATGTCGGCGACGCGCGCGCCTATCTGTTGCGGTTGGGTAACGTCGAGCTGTTGACGGTCGACGATGCGATGTTCGCCGACGCGACCGTGGCCGGCGCCAAGCGGAACCTCGCCGCGCAGCCGCGCCCGCGCGGTCTCTTGTGGCGAACGCTCGGCACGCAGGCGAAGCTTGAAGCGTCGATCGCGCACGTCGAATTGTTTCCCGACGATCAGATGCTGCTCTGCACCGACGGCGTGCACCGAGCGCTGGACGACGATGAACTCGGTGAGGCGCTGCTGCACGGCGGTACGGCGTCCGATGTCGTCGGGCGCGTGCTTGCCCTCGCGCGGGGACGCGATACCTACGACGACCTGACGCTCGTCGTCGGACGCGATCCGTTCGGCCCGACGGCGGCAGGCGCGGCCCGTGCGCCGCGCGGCGGTCTGCGCGTCTTCGTTGCGCTCGCGCTTCTGATCGTCGCGCTCCTCTCCTTCGGTTCGTACGCGCTGCAGCACCCCTTTATCGATCGGACTTCGAACGTTACGAATTCAAGTCATCGTTAACCGGATCGTTCCGATGCTCGGCGCACTCGCCATCGGAGCGTTCGCCTTGTCGCTGACACCGCGCGGGTCGCTCGGGCCGCCTTGGACGCTCGCGCTCTTGGGCGCTGCTGCGCTCGTGTGGGTCTTACGTGCGCCGCTCGATACCAAGCGCGACGATCTCTTGCCGGCGTTGGCCGTCTTGATCGCTGCGCTTGGCCTGGCCACGGTGGCGCGCCTTTCGAGCGGTCTTGCCCACAAGCAAGAAGTGTGGCTCGGAATCTCGCTCGCGCTCGTGATCGCGGCCGGGCCGGCTTTTGATACGTTCCGGCGTTTCGCTGCCTACAAGTACGTCTGGGTGCTCGGTGCCGTCGTGCTCTTTTCACTCGTGGCCGTATTCGGCCAGGAAGTAAACGGGGCGAGACTGTGGATCCGCATCGGTCCGGTACAATACGAGCCGGTCGAATTGATCAAGTTGTTCATCGTGCTGTTCATGGCCGGCTACCTCGCCGAAACGGCCGACGTGATCGCGGCGGCCAAACCTTGGTCGATCCGCGCGAACGTGAAGTATCTCGGACCGCTCTTTCTCGGCTGGGCCACTTCGATGGCGATCCTGGTGTTCGAACGGGACATCGGCATGGCATCGCTGCTGCTCGCGACGTTCGCCGCGATGCTCTACATCGCGACGCGACGCGTCGATCTGATCGTCGGCGGCGCCGCGCTCTTCGGGCTCGCCGTGTGGTTTGCCGTCAAACACTATCCCTATGTGATCGCGCGT
>JALYUD010000046.1 GCA_030853905.1 Vulcanimicrobiota bacterium | reverse complement strand
GTTGCCGACGCTTCCTCGCCGGCTCCGGGCGCCGGCTCCGGCGCGCGTGACTCCGGTGCGGGAGTGCCGCCGACGATTTCATACGTCGTCTCGCCGCGACGCAACGTCAACGCGTCGAGATCGTTGTCGCGCAGGATGGCGACCAAGGCTGCGAGCGCCTCTCGCTCGTCGTTCATGCGGCCTCCGACGAGGGGCGCGGCAACGCTTCATACCACGCCAGGATGGCCGCGGACGTTGCAGCGGCGTCGGCAGCGAATGGGACGGTCGCCTGGGCGCGTGCCGACAGGTCGCGCACGACGACGTGGCCGCGCGCCAATTCGTCGTCGCCGACGATCAGCGCGGCACGCGCATGGGCGCGCTGCGCCCGCCGCAAGTGCGTCGCAATCTTGGCGTCGCCATAATCGACCACGATCGGCGTCGAACCGCTGCTGCGGCGTAAGGCGGCGATCAGCGGCACAGTTTGGCGGCGCGCCACGTCGCCCAGCGCAATGACGGCGATGCCGTGCGATGCGGCGCCGGGCACGACGCTTTCGCCGGCGATCATCAGGAAGCGCTCGAGTCCGAGGGCGAAACCGATACCCGGCGTCGGGGGTCCGCCGAGAGAGGCGACGAGGTCGTCGTAACGGCCGCCGCCGCAAACGGTCGATTGCGCGCCGAGTCGATCGGAAACGAACTCGAACACCGTGCGCGTGTAATAGTCGAGGCCGCGCACGATGCCGGCATCGAGGCGAAACGGGATGCCGCTGGCCTCGAGCAGCCCACGGACCGCCGCGAAATGCGTCGCACACGGCTCGCAGAGGACGTCGAGCATCGTCGGGGCGGCCGCGAGGAGCGCACGATCCTGCGGTTCTTTACTATCGAGGATGCGCAGCGGATTACGCTCGAGGCGCGCTTGCGATGCGGCAGAGAGCTCGTCGCGGTGCGGCGTGAAATACGCCTGCAGGGCTTGCCGATAGCGCGGCCGGCAGACTTCGTCGCCGATTGAATTGAGCGCGAGCGTCGCCGTCACGCCGTTCTCGCGCAGGAGCTCGTACGCGAGCGAGATCACTTCGACGTCCGCTTCCGGACCGGAGAATCCGAAGCACTCGACGCCGAACTGGTGCGACTGACGGTAACGCCCGGCTTGCGGGCGTTCGTAGCGATAGATCGAACCGATGTAATAGAGCCGCTGCGGCCCGTCGGCCAACAGATTGTGCTCGAGCAACGCGCGCACGACGGGAGCGGTCCACTCCGGGCGCAAGGTCAAACTCCGGCCGCCCTTGTCGACGAAATCGTACATCTCTTTGGAGACGATGTCGCTCGTCTCGCCGACCCCGCGCACGAACAGCTCGGTCGCTTCGAACGTGGGCGTGCGAATCTCGCCGTAGCCGTGACGGCGTGCGATCGCGCGGGCGCTCGCCTCGAGCGCTTGCCAACGCGCGCTCTCGGGGGGATAGATGTCTGCCGTTCCCCGCGGCGCGGCGATCTTCTTCATGGCGTCCTTACTTCGTACGCGAGCGCTCCCGATGCCTCGGCCGGACGTGCGGCCATCCCGTGCGGCGCCATGGGTTCTCTTCGGCCTGGGCTGCGCCGCGCTGGGCCCGGACGTCCTGCACGCCGCCCTGGCCGCCGCAGCCGGTACTCTGTTCGAAGCGGCACCTTTCCTCCTGGCGGCCGAACTCGCGCCACGACGCGTGCGCGCGTTGCTTCCGCTCGCGGGTTGCGGCTGCCGCGGGCCCGTTCCAGGCGCCGTTTCAGTGGCGGCGACCGCGCTCTGCTGGCTCACCTTCGGCCCGGCGATCGCGCTGGCGCGGCTGGCCGCAGGGCTTGCGTTGTTCACGTTTTTCGACCATGCGCCGGGCAGCGCGCAAGCGCAAGGGGATGCCGTCGAGGAACTTCTCATGCTTGCGCCGTCCGCCGCGCTCGCCGTCACTGTGTCGGGGGCGCTATCCGCGGCGGCGCCGGGCTTGATGGCCGCGCCGCTCGGCGCAACCGTTGCATTGCTAGGGGGACTCGCGATCGGCGCGTCCGCCCCCTGTGCAACTGCGGCCGTCGCCATCGCAGCCGCCTTGGCGCCGCATCTCGCGCCGGCAGCGGCCGGAGTACTGATGACGGGCGGTCTCGTTCGCCTGCGGTGGCCGTTGCTTCGAGCAGATCATCTACGGGTCGCTACGCATGTGCACGGCGAACACCAATCGGCGGGCTTCCGCAGCGCGCTTCGCGTCGCGCTTGCAGGCGCGCTGGGAATGCTCGTTCGCGGCGGCGCAGCGGGCTTCGTAAGCCCGCGTCTGCTTCCGCTTGCCGCGGTCGGGGCCGTGTTCGCGCTTGTTGCAGCAGGCCGGGTCGTCGTCCGCGCGCGGCGCGCGCAACGGCCCGAATCCGAATGCGGCGATCCCAAGCGGCGCGCTGCAGCGCTCGTCCCGGCAATCATGCTCGCCGCGCTGCTCAGCGGATCACCCGTTCCGGCCGGCGTCGCCCAAGCCACGCAGCTCGCCGACGCTTATCCCGGCGAACGATTGTCGTTCGCCGGCCCCGTTCATCGCAGCGGCGTCACGAGCGTCATCGAGCGTTACCAAATCACCTGCTGCCGCGCCGACGCTTCACCCGTCGTCGTCCGCTTGACGTCCGAACTCCCCGTTGCGGACGGAACCTGGATCGCCGCATCTGGCATCCTGCAACGATCCGAACACGGCCTCGAATTGCGCGCGAAGCATTGGCAGCGAGCCACCGCACCGGCCGACCCGTTTATTTACCGCTGAACATTGTTCCGCGCTTCACGAAGATGACGCTTACCGCAGTTGCAAGGATCAGGTTCAGCCCGATCCGTCGCGCTGCGCTCTTACTTACGTAGAGCCGGTGATGCGCGGTTCGAGGAGTTCGACCGGGATGCCGTTGGGGTCTTCGACGAAGGCGATCGTGCGCGAACCTCCGGGTGATTTCTTCGGAGGTTTGAGTACTTTCACGCCCGCGGCCGCTAGCCGGTCGACGACCGACGCGACGTCGCCGTCGACTTCGAAGGCGAGGTGCTCGTAGCGGTTGCCGAGCTCATACGGCGGGTGGTCTTCGAGGTCGTAGACCAGCTCGACGTATGCGTTCCAGTCGGCTCCGACGAACGCCATGTCGGCGTTGCCGGGATAGTGGAGCGGCCCATCGAGGAGCTTTAGTCCCAGTTTTTCGGTGTAGAAGTCGACCGATGCAGCCATGTCGGTCACGAAGATCGAGGTGTGCAGGTAGCGCGGCATTGGGCATGCTTCGACGTGCCGATGAGAATCGCCTGAGAGTTTGTGCGGCAACGCATACCATGGAGACGCATGGCGAATGGAAAGCGTTTCCACATCACACCTCAGGCGACTCGCGATCCTTGGGATTCGTGACGCTCGCATACCACAGTAAAGGTGCCGCTCATGATGACTCCCGCTATGGCTGCCGGTTTCAGGAAGATCGTTCAGGCAGCGGTCTTTTTTGGCTTTACGATGGCCGTCGTGTTCGCCAGCGCGCCGCAAAGTGCGCGCGCCGGCGAGGCGGACCCGGGCGTGGCGCGGATCAGCTTGCTCAAAGGTGCCGCCCTAGTCAAGCGCGCCGACTCCGGCGATACGGTCGCGGCCGCCATCAACGCGCCGCTCGATGCCGGCGATTATCTCTCGACGCAAAGCGGAGCACGCAGCGAACTGCAGCTGGGGGATCGCACGAATTTGCGGGTGGGCCCGAACACGCAACTGCGCTTCACCAATCTCGGCACGTCGTCGAACACCTTGCAGTTGGCCGAGGGTGCGGTCGAACTGCGGCTGTTTCGCGGGAACGGCGCTCATCCCGAAGTCGACACGCCGAACGCCGTCGTGCGGCCGGACCAAAGCGGCCGCTACCGCGTCAGCGTCGATGCGAACGGCAATTCTTATGTGACCGTCCGTTCGGGTGCGGCCGACGTTGTCGCGCAAAACACGACGCAGACGTTGCGTCCCGGTTCAACGCTCGAAATATCGGGCGACAGCACGAGTGCGCAAGTGCGGACGATCGGAGAAAGCCGGCGCGACGACTTCGACTCATGGAACGACCAGCTCGATCGCACGGAAGAAGACGCGCGCAGTTACGCTTACGTCGATCCGGCTATCGTCGGTGCCGACGATCTCGACCAATACGGAAATTGGATCGACGACCAGAGCTACGGTGAAGTGTGGCATCCGGCCTATGCTGCCGATTGGGGGCCGTATCAAGACGGGCGCTGGGCCTGGGAGCCGTATTATGGCTGGACGTGGGTGGGCGCCGAACCGTGGGGTTGGGCACCCTATCACTACGGCCGCTGGTTCTACGGCCGCGGCGAAGGCTGGTGTTGGTACCCGGCGGCATCGTACGGCGTCCCGGTCTATCGACCCGCGCTCGTCGCCTTCTTCTCGTTCGGCGGGTTGAGTCTGGGCTTCGGAAACATCGGCTGGGTGCCGCTCGCGCCGTACGAACCGTTCAACCCGTGGTGGGGCTACGGCGGCGGCGCGGCGATCTTCAACCACGTTACGAACATCACCAATGTAACCAACATCACGAACATCACCGCGATCAACAACTACCGCAACATCAATGCACCCGGCGGCGTGGTTGCCGTCGGAAACGGGAACTTCGGGCGCGGTGACTTCCGGCATCTGCTGCATCTTACGCCGCGTCAAGTGCGCGATGCGAAACCACTGCGCGGCGTCTTGCCGGTCGTGCCGACGCAGAACGATCTTGCGTACGGTGGTCGCGGCGTCATCGCTAAGGCGGCTCCGCTCTCGCCGCACTTTGCACGGTTTGCTCCGATCGCTTTGAAATTACCGCTGCGCACGTTCGCGCAGCAACAGGCTGCAGTCCGCACCGTCGCAGATCGCCTCTACCCCGCGCGTGCGACGCAGCCCCAAAGCGCAAAGGTAGGCACGGACGTTTCCGACGAGCGGCGAGCCGACGTCGAGCCGCACGCCAAAACGTCGCCGGCAACGCGCCCGAGCAAAGCGGATGAGTCGTCGCCATGGAGCCGCTTCGACGCCGCTGCCTCGAGTGACGGTGCGCACGGCACCGCGCGACCGGCTCGCGAAACGACGCTGGACAGCACGTCCGCGCAACCGGAAGTGTGGAGCCGTTTCGATCGCTCGGTCCACACGCCGTCACACGGTGCTGCAGGTAGCGGCCGTTCGTCCTCTGCTTCCGCAATGCGCGAGTCTCGTACAAGGGATCCATTTGCTCGGTTCGATACGAGCGCTACCCGGTCCAGTGCGCGTAGGTCATCAGAGGCACGGGATGTTTCGACCCACGATTCCGAACGCACGCGCGGCTCCGGCGCAGCGGCGTCCGGTGCGCACGCATCCACGTCTGGTTCGCCTTACGCCTCTCATGCGTCGGCGTACGGCGCGCGTGAACCTGCGCGTGAACCGAACGACTCGGCGGGAGGCGCGACGCGCGCGCGCGCCGGCGGCCGCTCAAACCCGACGGAGCGTCGCAGCGAAGCAGCGACGGCTCCATCGCACGCGACTTCGCCGGTAACCGCGCCGAATCGCGACAACCGTCCGCAATAACATTTAATTTTCGCGGAGCCTCGAACGGGAAGGGCATCGTGCCGCGGCTGCGAAGCCCGCGCGCCATGCCCTTTCGTCCCGCGCGAATGCTTCGAGCGAGTTTTGCTCTGTCCGTTTCCCTCGGCTGCGCCGCTCCCGCAGGAGCCGTCACGCTTCCGTCAGCCGGAACGGCTGCGTACGCGAAGGCAATGCGCGCCGTGAATCCGCACTTGCATGCGCGCCAGAGTCGCGCTTACGCAGCAGCACTGCTCGCCTCAGCCGCACGCGTTCACGTCGACCCGGCGCTCGTCATGGCGGTCGTAACGGTCGAGTCCGGTTGGAATGAACGCGCGATCTCGATCCACGGCGCCGAAGGTCTCGGACAGCTCAAGCCCGAGACGGCTCGGGGCCTCGGCGTCGACCCGTGGTCGGCGCGCGCCAACCTGCGCGGTGTCGCGCTGTACCTGCACCGTCTGCTTGCATTCTTCGGACCGTCACGCCATGCGCTGACGCGCGCGATCGCCGGTTATAACGCCGGGCCCTATGCGGTCGTCAACGCCGGCGGTGCGATTCCCAACAACGGCCAAACGCCGCGTTATGTCGCCAAAGTCATGTCGGCCTGGCACCACTTCCGGACGCGGTTCGGTAAAACCCCGACGATAACCACCGTCGCCGCGACCCTCGACGCACCACGCGCCGTCGAACGACGCGAAGCTGCGTACTGGGGCGTGCGTTAGCGATTCGAGTCGCGCCCGTGCTCAATGCAAGAAATAGCGATGCGTCGAGAACACGAGGGCGATGCCGAGACGGTCGGCGGCGGCGATCACTTCGGGGTCGCGGATCGAACCTTCGGGGGCGATGATGGCGCTGCAGCCGGCCGCCGCCGCGGTTTCGAGGCCGTCGGCGAAGGGGAAGAAACCATCGCTCGCGCAGGCGGCGCCGCGCGCGAATTCACCGGCGCGAACGCCCGCGATGCGCACCGCGCTGACGCGGTTCGTTTGGCCGGCGCAGATGCCGCGCGTGATACGGTCGCGCGAGATGACGACGCCGTTGGATTTGACGTGGCGTACCACGTCCCAGGCGAAGGTGAGGTCGGTGCATTCGCGCCCACTCGGTACGCGCGCGGAAACGACCCGCCAACGTTCGGGCTTGGCGCCGGGATCGTTGTCTTCGGCTAAGACGCCGCCCAGCGCGCTCCGCACGCGCAGTTCCGCCGCCAGCCGCTCCGGCAGGCGCGCATCGTAGCGCATGATGCGCAGGTTCTTCTTACGTCGTAGTCGTTCGAGCGCGTCCTCGTCGAAAGCCGGCGCCGCAACGATCTCGAGGAAAAATGGAGCGAGCGCTTCGGCGGTCGCGAGATCGACCGGACCGTCGAGCGCGATGATGCCGCCGAACGCGGAGACCGTATCGGCTTCGAGTGCGGCGCAGACGGCATCGAGCGCGACGGGCCGCTCCGCAACGCCGCACGGGACCGTATGCTTGACGACCGCGGCGCGCACCAAACCCGCCGCGCGATCGGTCGCCGCTCGTACGCCGCGCGCATGGCCGGCCGATTCAACACGCTCCGACGCTTCGGCCGTGCAATTGATCTGCGCTGCTAAATCAGCCCAAACTTCGCGTACTAGTAGTCGTAAGGTCGCGTCGAGATCGAGCAGGTTATTGTATGAGAGCGCTTTGCCGCCGAGTTGCTCGGGCAGCGCTTCGGTGCGCGCCAGATAGAAGGCCGCGCGCGACTGCGGATTTTCGCCGTAGCGCAGCGGCGTCGCCAGCGGAAGCGTCAGCGCGAGAGAGCCCGGCAGTTCACGAGCCAGCAGACCGGCTTCCAGATAGCGGGCGATCGATGAATCGTATTCGGCGGTTCGTTCGAAGGCGCGTGTCGCTAGGCGCCGCCGAGTCGCCAGATCGATCTCGCCGGTCTCGCGCAGCAATTCGTATTGCTCGGGATCGACCAGCACCGTCACGTGCTCGAAGTTCTTCGCGGCAGCGCGGATCAAGGCGACGCCGCCGATGTCGATCTGCTCGATCGCTTCTTCGAGCGTTGCACGCTGCCGCGCCACCGTCGCTTCGAACGGATAGAGGTTGACGATGACGGCTGCGATTGCGGGGACGCCTTGCGCGCGCGCTTCGGCACGGTGCGCGGCATCGTCACGGTCGGCGAGGATGCCGCCGAAGATACGCGGATGCAACGTCTTCACGCGGCCGCCGAACAGCGCCGGGAAACCGGTCAACTCCTCGACGTCGCGCGCGTCGATACCCCCCTCGATCAGATGCGCGCGCGTACCGGAGGTTGCAACGATCGCCATGCCGCGCGCGACGAAGGCGCGCGCCAGTTCGACGCTGCCGCGACGATCGTGCAGCGAAAAGAGCGCGACCGGCGTATCGTCGCCGGCGTCAGCCGACAAGGACCGGTTCTTGTTCGCGTTCGCTCACAGCGGGCGCAGGAACGAGATCGGTTCCGATCACGCTCGACACGCCGGGCTCGCTCATCGTCACGCCGTACATGCGCTCGGCGAGTTCCATCGTTTTCTTGTTGTGGGTGACCAGCAGCAGCTGCGCGTCGCTGCCGAGCTCGCGTACGAGTTGCGAGAACCGTTCGACGTTCGCTTCGTCGAGCGCCGCGTCGACTTCGTCGAGCAGATAGAACGGCGACGGCTTGACCCGGATCAGGGCGAAAATCAGCGCGGAGGCGGCCATGGCGCGTTCACCGCCCGAGAGCGCCGCGAGCGGCATCATCTTCTTGCCCGGCGGCTGCACGCTGATCTCGATGCCGGTCTCGGAAAGATGTTCGGGATCAGTCTGCCACATCTTGGCCTGACCGCCGGGGAACAGGCTGCCATACACGTCTTCGAAGGCGACGCGCACCGCGGCAAAGGTTTCGTTAAAGGCGACTTGCGAGGAGGCTTCGATTTGCCCGATCGCCTCGAGCAACGTCTCTCTCGCGCGCGCGAGATCGTCTAATTGCGCTTTGAGGAAGCCTTCGCGTTCGATCAGTTCGTTGATTTCCGCTTCGGCGTTGAGGTTGACGGTCTGCAGGCGGGCCAGTTCGTCGCGCAGCCGCGCCAGTTCGCTCGTGACGTCGCCCGTCTCGCCTTCGTAGCGCTCGGCAACGTCGGCGCATTCGGCAGCCGTCGCCGGGTTCTGCGCGAACCCGGCCGCGAGCATGCCGAGCTCAGCGTCGATTTCGGCTAGCCGCAAACGGCCGCTCTCGCTTGCCTCCGCCGCTTCGCGCTCGGCGTTCTGCGCGAGCCGGACGTGCGATTCGAGTTCTAAGGCTCGTCCTGCTGCGGCTTCGCGGTCGTTCGCAGCCGCGGTTACCTCGGCATCGGCTGCTGCGACCAAGCCGCGCGCCTGGATTAGCGCACTGCCGTCTTCGTCCAGCCGCAGGCCGAGCGTTTTCAGTTCGGTTCCCATTGCAGCGCGCGCTTGCGCGGCACGCGCGTCGCTTGCATCGAGGAGTGCGAGCCTGGCGCGACTGCCGTCGATGCGCGCGGTCAGCCCGGCGACCGCCTCGCGGGCTGCAGCGATTTCGGAAGCCACCGTACGTTCGGCCGTCTGGGCCCGCGCGATCGCCTGCCGCGCCGCTTCCAAATCGGCTTCGAGGCGCTCAC
>JALYUD010000045.1 GCA_030853905.1 Vulcanimicrobiota bacterium | reverse complement strand
CCGCGCGATCATGCCGCACGGCGTGGTCATCGGTCGACAAGTGACGGCCGGAGTCAGCGCGAGCTCCGGCTCGAACGTGCGAACGATCGTCGGCGTCGTCGGCGACGCCCGGACGACGTATGCTCATGCCGCCCCACCTACGATGTATTTGCCCATCCTGCAAGTGCCGTTCCCGGGCGCGGACTTGATCGTGCGTGGTGAGCGCGCCGCCAACGCTGTTGCGGCGACCGTGCCGGCCGTCGATCCGCTCATGCCGGTGCCCCGCGTTCGAACGCTGAGCGCTCTCATGGGCGACGATGCGGCGCAGGCGCGCTTGAGTGCCGCCTCGGTCGGGGCGCTCGCGCTGGTGGCGCTGCTTCTCGCACTTGCCGGGATCTATGCCGTCGTTTCGTACAACGTCGCCCAGCGGACGCACGAGATCGGCGTGCGGATGGCGCTCGGAGCGAACATCGTACGCGTTCTAGCCGACGTGGTCGTCCGCGCGATGAAAGTGGCGAGCATCGGCATTCTGGCCGGCATCGTGATCGCGGTGTTCGTTGCGCGCGCGATCGCCGGCCAGCTCTACGGCATTTCACCCTTCGATCCGCTGACATTCGTCGCCGTCATCGTCGCGATCGCGCTCGCCTCGATCGCCGCCGCGCTCATCCCGGCACGGCGCGCAATCCGCGTCGATCCGATTGTCGCGTTGCGGTACGAATAAGCGGTACGAGTAAGATGAAGTTCATGGAGATACAGCCGCTCACGATCCGTCGTCGTCTCGTGACACAACAAAGAGGACGTTCGCTGTGACGAAGCGGCTGTTGATTCCTACGCACTCACGCGGTACGAGTAAGAACGCAAGCATGGTACGAGTAAGATGGATATTCGCAGAGAGAAAGTAGACGTCCCTCGAAAGATCGACGCCGGGCGAAGCAAACGGGACGCGAGTCCGAATACGATGGATATCGTCCGGCCGCATCCGCGGGCCAAAGTCGGCAAGATCGTCGCTCCGCTCATCGTGCTTGCGTTGATCGTTGCGGCGGCATACTCGGTCATCTCGCTTGCGCATCGGCCGGCGGCTGCACCGCTGGTCGATCCGGGACAGCTCGTTATCGACGTCGCCAAGCGCGGCACGCTGGTTCGTTCCGTGCGCGCTGCGGGGACGATTGAGCCCGATCGCGTCCAGGTCGTTTCTGCCGCGGCCGACGGCATGATCACGACGCTCGACGTGCGGCCGGGGAGTATGGTGCACGACGGCTCGACGATTGCGACCTTGCAGAATCCCGCCCTGCAAGAGCAGGTCGTCGATGCGCAGACCCAACTCGACGCCGCGCGCGCCGACATCGCGAGCGCGCAGTCCGAAGCGCAGGCGACGCGGCTCGACAAGCAGGCCGCTTATGCGAGCGCGGCTTCCCAAGCGCAGCAGGATGTCGTCACGAGCGGCGCCGATTCACGTTTACATGCGCAAGGTCTGATCGGCGACTTGCAATATCGCGTCGCTCGGATCAAAGCGCAGGAGGATAGCGGCCTGGCGGGGATTGCGCGCCGCCAGATCGGCGTCGACACCGCCGACGCGAACGCGAAGATCGCGGCCGCACAAGCGAAAGTCGACCAGCTGTCCGCAGCACTGGCCGCGAAGCAGGCGCAGCTCGGAACGCTTGACGTGCGCGCGGGGAGTGACGGCATCGTGCAAAGCGTTGCGGTCGATCGGGGACAACGCGTCGCCCTCGGCGCCGAGGTCGCGCAGGTCGCGAATCTCTCCGATCTCAAAGCCGTCCTGCAAGTGGCCGAGAGCGACCTGCACGGCGTCGCGATCGGGATGCCGGTTTCGATCGACATGAACGACGGCGGCACGAAGCGTGGTTTCGTCGAACGGATCGCGCCGGCCGCTCAGAACGGCACCGTCGCCGTCGACGTGCGCTTCACGCAGATCCCCGCCGGAGCACGCCCCGACCAAAACATCGACGGCACGATCGAACTCTCGCGCCTGCGCGACGTTGTGTCGATCGCGCGCCCCGCCAACGCCACCGACGATTCCACGATCACCTTGTACCGGCTCTCGCCCGACGGCTCGCGCGCGTTTCGCACGTCGGTGCGATTGGGCACCGGCTCCCTCGATCGCGTCGCCGTCCTTTCCGGTGTGCGCGCCGGCGATTCCGTCATCGTCTCCGACACCTCGGCCTACAACGACGTGCCCGTTCTGCGCCTGAAATGACACTCGCGCGGGCCTCGCTTTTACCGATCCAACGTCGTCTCACTTCGCCCCCCAGTGAAAGAGGAACAGCATGCTCATCGAACTCGATCGCATCGGTAAGGTCTACCGGACCGACGAAGTCGAAACCCACGCGCTCGCCGACGTCAGCGTCACGATCGAACGCAGCGAGTACGTCGCGATCGAAGGCCCATCGGGCTGCGGCAAATCGACCTTGCTGTCAATCCTCGGGCTGCTCGACACGCCAAATTCGGGTTCGTACCAGCTTCTCGGTCGCGAAGTCGCGAAACTCGATGCTTCGGAGCGTTCTCGTTTGCGTAATCGCGAAATCGGGTTCATCTTTCAAAACTTCAATCTGATCGGCGATTTGACGGTCGCCGAAAACGTCGAACTACCGCTAACGTATCGCGGGCTTTCATCGGGTGAACGGCGCCGCCGTGTCGCCGAAGCGCTCGACCGCGTCGCGATGTCGCATCGCGCCCGCCACTATCCCGCCCAACTTTCCGGCGGTCAGCAACAGCGCGTTGCCGTCGCGCGCGCTCTCGGCGGCGAACCCGCCGTCCTACTCGCCGACGAGCCGACCGGCAACCTCGATTCGAAGAACGGCGAACTCGTGATGGCGCTGCTGACCGAACTGCACGAAAGCGGCTCGACGATCGTCATGGTCACCCACGACCGCCGCTTCAACCGCTACGCCGGCCGCACAATCGGCCTGCTCGACGGCCGCATCGTCCCCGAAGATATCGCCGCCGCGATGTGACACCTAGGCTGCTGCGATACATCGGCGCTCGGCGCAGGTTGACGTTCGGAATACTCCAAAGCTGAAGGGAACGAGGGGCCGATCGCGCGTCGCGTTGGAGGCGCGCCTTGCCACCGTTTCTGGACCGGAGCCTGAAGTCGGCGCCGGAAGTGCGCGCGGAGCGGAGAAACCTTGAGTGATGGTCGTTGGTGTCGCTTTCAAAGCATGCGTCGCATGAAGATCGTCGCTTGCGTGTTGTCGTTGTAGCGCGGGATTCGCACGTAGCCGCGGCGCGTGTAGAAGCGTATGGCGGCGGCCAGCCCATCGTGGGTGTCGAGGTAGAGCGCGCGGTAACCGGCCGTGCGCGCATGGCTTTCGAGGGCATCGAGGAGAGCGTCGGCTACACCAACGCCGCGATACGCGGGCTGCACATAGAGGCGTTTCACTTCATAGGTCGCGGCCCCGGTTTCCGGCAGAGGGCGCAACGCGATGCAACCGACGATCGCGTCGGCCTCATGCGCGAGCCAGAGTGCGCCGGGGCCGCAGAGATAGCTGCGAAGCGCTGCGCGATTATCCCGTAGCACGACGCCGGCGGCTTCGTTGTACTCGTCGAGAATTGCTCGGGCGCATTCTTCATCGTCCGGAGTCGCGCGGCGCACGTTCGTCACGAGCACGGTGCGCGTTCGCCTGCCGCCGCGCCTTGTGAGCGACGGAGCGTCAGCGTACTGTCAACGCTCCAGCTGATGTCCCGAAACGGAAGGTACCGGTTGTTCGACCGTTTCCGCTTCGGTTTTACCGTCAGCGTCTTGCCAAGCTTTGAAGCCACCGTCTAACGCTCGCAGTTCGCCGTATCCGTCTTCGCGCAGTTTGGCGGCGATTTCATTTAAAGCCTTACCGTTGCCGTCCTCATCATAAAGGACGATCAGACCGTCCTCTTTCGGCAACGGCAGTATGAGTTTGGGTGCGTCGCGTAGCTTATGCGTATCGTAACGGATCGCGCCGTAGATTTGTCCGCCATGGACGGCGCGGCGCAGGTCGAGGAGGAAGACGTTGTTCGCTTCGACGTGTCGGCGCAATTCGTCGACACTGATCGTCGGAAGCGTGTTTCCGGATTCTGCCATGCTCGAACCCTACCCACCCGTTGCCTTCGCCCAACCCGGCGTCGTCAGCTTGGCCAGGCGCCCCAATGATGGCAACGGCGGAGGGCGAACAGCCGCGCGAGCTCGCACCCTGCTAATCCGCACGATGACGCTCCAACATGAGCGATGCGTTGCTTTGAGGAACTATCACAGCGTGGCCAAGCCGATCACCGAGCGTAATACGCGCCAGAAGCAGGCGATCCGGGACGCGTTCGTGCACGCGAACCGGCCGCTTTCGACCGACGAGATACATCTGGCGGCGCAACGAGTCAGCGCGGGGCTTGGGCTGGCGACGGTGTACCGCTCGATCCGCAGCCTGCTCGAAGACGGTTGGCTATCGGTCGTCGACGTGCCGGGGCGAAACCCGCTTTACGAGATCGCGGGCAAGGGACATCATCATCACTTTTCGTGCACCGAGTGCTCGCGCGTCTACGAGTTCGAGGGCTGCGCCACGGTCGATGCAAAGCTGCCGCGCGGCTTCAAAACGACCGGGCACGATCTGACCCTTTTCGGCGTCTGCGCGAGCTGTAATTCGGTGGCCCGAAAGAGCGCAGCGAGTTGAAACCGCTTCCGTTAAACGGGTATAACCACATCGTGGAACATCACGTTCACCACCAGCACGAGCACCGCCACGGCGTTGATTGCGGGCATCCGGGTATCCGGCACGACGACCACGTCGATTACGTGCACGACGGACATCTTCACCACGTTCACGGCGAGCACGTCGACGAACACGAATTGCTCGCCTCGCCGAACCACCCCGACGCGTGCTCGGGCGGCCATGCGTGCGGCGGCCACGCGCCCGATCATGTCCACGGCGTCGGCTGCGGCCACGCGGTGGTTCCGCATGCGGGGCACATCGATTACGTCGTCGCCGGCCACATTCACCGCCGTCACGGGACGCACTGCGACGACCATGGAGTTCTGCCGGCGCGCTAACTTTCACGACCCGAATAGACGCGTGCCGCCAGGTACTCGAGCGCCGTAACGAGCGCGATGAAGAATCCGACAGGCCAGTCCGTTACGTAAGCGAGCTCGATGCCGGCGACGACCGCGACGGCTGCGAACAGGAACGCGAAGGCGAGAGTCATGGCGGGGCGCGTGGTAAGGCGCGTCGCCGCCGCAGCGGGGCCGATGGCGAGGCTGTAGATCAGCAGCGTGCCCACGACCGGCACCGTGACGGCCGCCGTCAGTCCGACCAACACGAGAAACGCGACGTCGAGCGCGACGACGGAGACGCCGCGCGTTTGAGCCGTCTCGCGCGCGACCGTTGCGAACAGGAGCGGCCGCGCCAGCACGCCGAGCGCGAGCAGGATCAGTGCGCTCGCGGCTGCGATCGTCAGGACGTCGCCGCGGCTGACGCCGACGATCGTTCCGAACAGCAGCGCGTATACGTTGGCGGCGTAGGAGTGTGCGAGCGCGAGAAAGAGCGCGCCCGTGCCGAGCGCGGCGACCAAGACGAGCGCGGTGACGACGTCGCTCGTGCGCGAGCGGGCCGATGCCGCGCCGAGTCCAAGCGAACCGAGCACGGCGAACGCGATCAGGCCGACGAGCGGATCGATTCCCAGCAACACCGCTCCGGCGGCGCCGGCGAACCCGATTTGGGCCAGCGCGTGCGTTGCGAACGCGGCGCTGCGTAGGACGACGAAATATCCGACGCAGGCCGAGAGCAGCGCGACGAGCAGTCCGGCCGCAAGCGCATTCTGCAGATACGGTTGCGCGAGCGGATCACCCATAACGTGTACGCCGCGCGCGCAGCACACGCGCCAGCGCCAATCCACCGAGCGCGAAGGTGGCGACGAAAAAGCTGACCGGCCAGCCTTGGCGCTGCGTCGACCAGCCGAAGCTCGCATAGGCAAGCGCGATCGATAACCACGCTTCCAGGATGCCGATGCCGATCGCCAGCGCGATCCCCGCGAGCGGACGGCGCACGAGGGCGAGTGCGGTTGCGGGCGGTCCGATCAGCAATGCGGTCGCGATCAAGACCCCGACGATCTGTGCCGTCTCGGCCACGGCAATGGCGACGATCCCCAAGAACGCGAAGCCGAGGCTGCGCACCGGTAGCCCCGCGGCGCGTGCAGTCTCGTCGGCAACGCTGGCGAACAGCAGCGGCCGAAAGATCACCGCGAGCGCCGCGAGCGCGCACGAGCCGATGACGGCGGTCGCGCCGAGCGTGCCTGCATCCGTTTCGAAGATCGATCCGAAAAGCAGCACGCTTTGCGCATTCGCGGAATGCGTTTGCACGTGCAAAAACAGCGCCCCGATGCCGAGGGCAACGGCGAGCACGAGCCCGGTCGCGAGGTCACGTTCACGCGCCCGGCCGCCGAGGGCGCCGATGGCGGCGGCTCCGCCCAGCGAGAAGGCGAGCAATCCCCACAGCGGCGCGATTCCGACGACGAGAGCGCCCGAGCCGCCGGTCAACCCGATGTCCGTCAAGGCGTGCCCGGCAAACGACAGGCCGCGCAAGACGACGAAATATCCGATCGCGGCCGACAACGCGGCGACGATCCCGCTTGCCAACAACGCGAGCTGCACGTTCGGATCACCGAAGAACGCGTTCACGTTCCCGCGACCACGACGATGCGGCCGCGCACGTGGAGCACGTCGACCGGACGGTCGTAGAGACGGCTCAGCACGTCTTCGTTGATGATCTCGGCGGCGGTGCCGAGCGCGGCACCGCCGCCGGCGAGATAGAGCACGCGGTCCATCGCGCGCAGCAGCGGATTGACGTCGTGCGCGACCAAGAGCACCGTCATGCCGCGCTCGCGGGCGATCCGTGAAACCAGCGCGACGATGTCGACGCTGCCGGCGAGGTCGAGGTTCGCGAGCGGCTCGTCGAGCAGCAACAGCGCCGGACGCCCCACGATCGCTTGCGCGATCGCCACGCGCTGTTGTTCGCCGCCGGACAGCCGTCCGACCGGCTCATTGGCGAAGCGTTCGGCGCCGACGTCGCGCAGTGCGGCGACGACGCGCTCGGCTCGCGCGCGCGTCGGAAGCGGCAGACCCCAGCGTTCGCCGTCAACGCCCAGAGCGACGAAATCGCGCGCGCGCAGCGGCAAGTCGCGGTCGAGTTCGATGCTTTGCGGGACGTAGCCGATCGGGCGATGTTTGCGGCGCGGATCGTCACCGAGCGTGCGCACCGTCCCGCGCGTCGGCGCGAGGAGACCGAGTGCCAATTGCAACACGGTCGACTTTCCCGCACCGTTGCCGCCGATGACGCCGACGAATTCGCCGGGCGCGATCGCGAAGCTGACGTCGTCGAGTACATCGCGCGCCCCGCGCCGGACGCTCACGTGCGAAAACGCGACCGCAGCCTCGGTTTCACGAGCATCGTTCACGCTGGGCGTTGAGCACCGTGGTGTCTCGCGAGCTCCGCCACTCGTCGCCGGCCGGAGAACTCGCGGATGGTGGCTGCTCCGTACCCGGCGGCCGCTTTGCCCGCGTCGGTTGCTTCATGCCGCGGAGTTTGCGCGGCTTCCAGCGCCGTCGCCAGCGCAGCGAGTTCGCCGTCGAACCAGCCTTGCACGTGCATGTTCGAGG
>JALYUD010000026.1 GCA_030853905.1 Vulcanimicrobiota bacterium | reverse complement strand
CCGCGCGCGATCTCATCGCGTACGAACTCGGGCGCGACGCCCTCGCGCAAGGCGACGAACTCCATCTCACGCGTGATCTCGCCACGGCGCGCGTAGTGCATCTGCGTAACGTTGCGGCCGGTTTTGGCGCGGCGCGGACGGCGCTGCGCATTGAAGCGAATCGCATCGAGTTCCGGCATCGCGTCGCGACCCAAACGATACAGCGACGTCGGTCGATCAAGCTCAACGGTATCGTCGCGCTCGGCGATCCACGGCGTACGCAGCATCTCGAGGCCCCGCCGCACGTCGGTCGCGACGTCGGGGTCGCCGTACGGGCCGCTCGTATCGTAGAGCACGTGCGTCTCGCCGTTCGTCAAGGTCACCTCGCGCAACGGAACGCGCAGCGATGAATCGCTGCCGCTCGCATAGATGCGGCGGGTGCGTCCCGTCGTTTTGGGATCGTCAGCGGCCACGGCCATCGTGCAACTCCACTTCTGCCGCCGCCTCTCCCTACGCCGGTATGAACCGGATCAGGTTCGGCGGTCGGCGACAACATCGCCCTCTCAGTTCGTACGCGCGAACTCCCGCGAGGATAACCACCACCATACGAGTCAAGAGCGGTGCTGTCAACGAGCAAGCATGCGCGCTGCCGGTGCGCGGAGGCGTGCGCGCCTCGGCGCGCAACGGTAGAAAGCGGTTTGCCGTACGTTCGACTTCTCGGTGCGCAGCTTGCGATCGGCGCGGCGGCTATTTTTGCGCGCTTCGCGCTCGCCGGCGGCGGACCGCTCGCGGTTTCCGCACTACGTTTGGGAATCGCGGCGCTCGTCGTGCTGGCGTTCGCCGGAACGCTGCGCCGGCTATCGGCGCGGCGCGAACTCGCCTTCGGCATCGCCGGGTTGGCGTTGGCGGTTCATTTCGCCACCTGGATTGCGTCGCTGCTTTATACGTCGGTTGCAATCTCGACGTTGCTCGTCACGACGACGCCGCTGTGGACGGAGCTCTACGAACTCCTACGGGCGCATCGTCCTCCCCAGCGCGCGTTCCTCGCGGCACTCGCATGCGCGTTCGCAGGCGTGGCCCTGATCGTGCTGCAACGCGCTGCGACGCCGGCCCCCGTACCCGGAAGCGCGCTGCTGGGCGATGCGCTGGCGCTCGCCGGCAGCCTTGCTATCGGTGCGTACCTGATCATCGTGCGCGATGCGGGCGCGCGCCATGCGGACGCGCTCGCGACCAGGCAGATCGTCGCGCGCACCTACAGCTGGGCGGCGCTTCTCCTGTGCGCTGCTGCCGTCGGCGCACGTCAACCGGCGCCCCCGTTCGGCGACGTGGCGGCATGGCTCGGCATCCTCGCGATGGCGCTGGTCTCGCAACTCGTCGGCCACACGGCGCTCAACGCTTCGCTGCGCGACTTTTCTCCGAGCACGATCGCGCTCACGACCCTGCTCGAGCCCGTCATCGCCGGCCTGCTCGCGGCGGCGCTTTTCCGTGAATCGTTGACGCCGCAAGCGATCGCCGGCGGGGCGCTGGTCCTGGGTGCGATCGCGATCACACTGCGCAGGACGGCGAGCGCACGCCCCTAACCTGGCGACCATGGGTTCTCGAAACGCCCTCTTTCGCGTTGCGATTTTCGCGGTGTCGGTCTGCGCGGTCGTCGGCGGAAGCCGCTCGCGCGCCCATGCCGACGCGCCGGCGCTGCGCGGCTTTCTCGCGGCCGACGTGGCCGCCGAACGGCAGGCGGAAAAGACGGTTCTCGCCTCGCCCTCCGAAGCGGCTGCCCTGCGCGATGAAACGGCGCTCGCCTCCGAGGTCCACCGCATGGGATCGCCGGCGGACTACCGCACGGCGCTTTACGTACGCGACGCACTGACGAAGGCGGGCTGGAATGCGAACATCGTGACCTACACGGTTCCGATCGCGTTGCCGACCCAGCAGTTCCTGCAATTGCTCGATCCGTCGCCCTACACGCTCGACTTATATGAACCGGAGATTCCGGGCGACCGCTTTTCGCGCGCGCACGGCGCGATCGGCGCTCCGTATTCGGGTTACAGCAACGACGGCGACGTGACCGGTCCGCTCGTCTATGCGAACTACGCGCGCCCCCAAGATTTTGCAACGCTCGCCAAGCTCGGCATCGATGTGCACGGCGCGATCATCGTGGCGCGCATCGGCAACGGCGCACTGACCGCCAAGGCTGTCGAAAGCGCGAAGCACGGCGCAGCCGCGACGCTGATCTTCGCCGATCCGATGGACGGCGGGTACTTCAAAGGCGACCCCTATCCGCGCGGGCCGTGGCGACCGCGGGGCGCCTCACTGCGCAACACGATGACCTTCACGAACGACCCGGGCGATCCGACGGCGATCGGGGTACCCGTGCCGGGCGCCCCGCACAAACCGTTTTCGGCGATCGCCCTGCCGTCGATCCCGGAAATGCCGATCACGGGCGACGTCGCCCAAAAGCTGATTGCGGCGATGGACGGTCCGCTTGCGCCCGATGATTGGCACGGCGGTTTTCCGCTTCCGTTGCACCTCGGGAAAACGGTGCGCGCCCATTTTATCTTGCGCTCGCAACGGTCGTTTGGGCCGATCTGGGACGTGATCGCGACCTTGCCGGGAACCGACCCGTCGCACGAGGTCGTCGTCGGCGGCCACCGCGACGCCTGGACCTACGGCGCCGTCGACCCGATCAGCGGAACGGCCGATCTGCTCCAACTGGCGCGGGCCTACGGAGACGCGGCCCGTACCGGCTGGAAGCCGCGCCACACGATCGTCATCGGTTCGTGGGATGGTGAGGAACTGAACCTCTTCGGTTCGGACATCTGGGTCGAGCAGCATGACGCCGAACTGCGCGCGGGGCTGATCGCTTACGTCAACACCGACGAAGTGGCCTTCGGGCCTCGCTTCGGCATCTATGCAACGCCCGAACTGACCGCGCTCGCACGGTCCGCCGCAAACGACGTCGCTGCGCCTGACGGGACGTCGCTCGATGCCTATTGGTCCGCCCAAGATCCCAAGCGCAGCGTCGACCCCGTCGGCGGCGGCAGCGATCACGAACCGTTCGTCTATCACGAAAACCTGCCTGCGCTCGGAGCCGGCTTCGGCGGACCATTCGGTACGTATCACTCGGCCTACGACGATCTCGATAGCCTGCGCATCTTCGATCCCGGCATGCACTTCGCAGCCGCCGCGGCCCGTTACACCAGCCTCGTTACGATGCGGCTCGCCGACGCCGCCGCACCGAACATCGAACTGACGCCGCTCGCCGATGCGCTGCGCGAACGCCTCAAGTCGTTTTCGCTGATCGACGCCACGCCGCGCCGCACGATGGTCGTGCGCAGCCTTTTGCCGGCGCTCGACGCCTTCTATCAGAGCGCCCAAACGCTCGACACGAAAGTCGACGACGCCGTCGCCTCGGGCGACGCGGCCAAAGCAGCGCAGGCCTACGCGGCCGTGCGCGCAACGGAGGCGGCCTTCTACGTGCCCACAGGCATCGACGACCGGCATTGGCCGCGCAGCCTCCTGTACGGCCTACGCGACAATGCGCCGTACCTCCCCACCCTCGACGACACCCTCGACCCCATCCACGGAAAAGACGCACTAGCAACGCTGCTCGCAGCCTTCGCCAAAGCAACGAATCATACATAGCTGTACTAACCCGCTCGGCTCTACTGAAAAGTCTTTGATTTACTGCGTGGCTAGGAGCCTAGGGCCGAAGTGGCCTAGTGGCCATGAGGACCGTAGCGACAACGTCCACGCGGTAAATCAAAGGCTTTTCAGATGATTGGGGTGAGGGGGCCGGTTGTCGACATCGGCGCGCCCTATCCGCTTGGGGCGACCTGGGACGGCAAAGGCGTAAACTTCGCGCTCTTCTCCGAGCACGCCGAACGGGTCGAGCTGTGCCTGTTCGACCAACGCGGACGCCGTGAGCTTCACCGCTTGGCGCTACCTCGCTACACCAACCGCGTGTGGCACGGGTACGTGCCCGACGCTCGCCCGGGGTTGCGTTACGGGTATCGCGTCTTCGGACCGTACGAACCGGCGCGCGGCCACCGCTTCAATGCGAATAAACTTCTGATCGATCCGTATGCCAAAGCGCTAGCGGGGGCGCTGCGTTGGAGCGACGCTCACTACGGGTATCGCATCGGCGCACCGCGCGGCGACCTCTCCTTCGACCGGCGCGATAATGCGTCGGGGATGCCCAAGTCGGTCGTCGTCGACACCGCGTTTACCTGGGGCGATGACCGTGCGCCGAACGTGCCCTGGCGCGACACCGTCATCTACGAGCTGCACGTGCGTGGTTTCACGATGCAATATCCCGGCGTGCCCGCGCCGATGCGCGGCACGTTTTTAGCGTTGTCATCTCCGCCCGTCATCGACTACCTGCGGCGTCTGGGGATCACGGCGGTTGAACTGCTCCCGATCCACGCCTTCATCGACGACCGCTGGCTCATCGAGAAACGGCTGCGCAACTACTGGGGCTATAACTCGATCGGCTTCTTTGCGCCTCATCCGCTTTATCTTGCGACCGAGTCCGTTCACGAATTCAAAACGATGGTCAAGCAATTCCATGAAGCGGGCATCGAAGTGATCCTCGACGTCGTCTACAACCACACCGCGGAAGGAAATCAGGCCGGGCCGACGTTGTCCTTTCGCGGGATCGACAACGCGTCGTATTACCGCTTGGCCGACGATCCACGCTACTACGACGACTCGACGGGAACGGGGAACACCTTGCGGGTCGAACATCCCCGCGTGCTGCAGCTGGTCATGGATTCGCTGCGCTACTGGACGCAGGAGATGCACGTCGACGGCTTTCGCTTCGATCTCGCGCCGTCGCTCGCGCGCACCGGGCACGGGGTCGATACGCGCAGCGCGTTTTTCGCCACGATCCTGCAAGACCCGGCGCTAGCCCGGGTCAAGCTGATCGCCGAACCCTGGGACCTCGGCCCGGGCGGCTACCAACTCGGCAATTTTCCCGCCGGCTGGTCGGAATGGAACGACAAGTATCGCGATTGCGTGCGCCGCTTTTGGCAAGGCAACGATGGGCTCGTTCCACAGCTTGCGTCGCGCTTAACAGGGTCGAGCGAAATCTTTGAGGGCGGCGGACGGCGGGTCCGTGCTTCGCTCAATTTCGTGACCGCGCACGACGGCTTCACCTTAGCCGATCTGGTCAGTTACAACCACAAACACAACGAAGCCAACGGTGAAGGTAACCGCGACGGCAGCGATCGGAACTACAGTTGGAACTGCGGGGCGGAAGGCCCGACGGATGCTCCGGCGATCCGCGCACTCCGTGCGCGTCAACAGCGCAATCTGATCGCGACCCTGCTGCTCTCGCAGGGCGTTCCGATGCTGCTCGGCGGCGATGAACTGGGGAAATCGCAGCGCGGCAACAACAACGCGTATTGTCAAGATACGCCGCTCGCGTGGCTGGATTGGTCGTCGCCCGACGACCCCGACCTGCACGATTTCGTCTTCAACGTACTCGCACTGCGTCGCTCGTGTGCCGCGTTTCGCCGCGACACGTACTTTTACGGAACGATGACGCCCGACGGTTCGGGGAAAGACGTCACGTGGGTACGGCTCGACGGCTCGGAAATGAGCGAGGCCGATTGGCACGACGGCAGCCGGCGAGTCATCGGCTTGCTCTTCGGAGCGGAGTCCCGGCATGATGACCCCTCGTTCGTACTGATGTATCTCAACGCTGCCGACACGGACGCCGCCATCGTGCTCCCGCCCCGCGAGGGTGGTTGGCAGCTCGTACTCGATACGGCATGCGATCCCGCCGGCACACTGCGCCTCACCGCGCCGCTTCTGGGGGAGACGCACGCTTTACAGCGACGTTCGATGATCGTCATCCGTTCGCGATCCGGCCCAACCTGACAAGCCAACGGCTGTTGGACGAAAATCGAGATAGCGCGCAGGACGCCGTCCGCGCGTACGTGCCTCCGGCGCTCGAAACAGGCCGAGCGTGGGGGTTCGCGCTCAACGTGTACGCCTTGCGTTCGAGCCGGAATTGGGGCATCGGCGACTTCGGCGATCTCCGTGCATTCGTCGGGTATGCATCACGCCTCGGTGCCGACGTGATCGGCCTGAGTCCCCTCCACGCGCTGCACTTTACCCAGCCGGAGGCTGCCAGCCCGTACGCGCCGGCGAGCCGCTATTTTCTCAACCCGCTCTACATCGACATCGGCAGCGTCGGCGAGCTGGCAGCGCACGTTCCGGCCGCGGCGGCATTGCGCGCGCGCATCGCTTCAGCGCCGCTTGCCCAAACGCTGGCGACGTTGCGCGCAGCTTCCCGTGTGGATTACGCGGGCGTCGCCCAGGCGAAATGGCCGGTGCTGGATGCTTGCCATGAAATATTCCAGGCGGGCGGCGACACGCGCCGCAGCGCCGCATTCCGCGTCTTTTGCGAAGAGCGCGGCGAGCGTCTCGAACGATTCGCGCTGTACGGAGCACTAAGCGAATGGTTCGCGCGCGACGAGACTGCGCTACGCGGCTGGTCATGCTGGCCGCCGGAGTATCACGATCCGCACAGTGATGCCGTCCGGTCGTTCGCCGGCGCGGCTCGGCCGCGCATCGACTATTTCAAATACCTGCAATGGCTTGCGCACGAGCAGCTTGCAATTGTGGCACGGGAGGCCGGCCGCCTCGCCATCGGGCTTTACGTCGACGTCGCGGTCGGCGTCGATGTCGACAGTGCCGACGTGTGGAGCGATCGCAGCGCGTACATCCTCGACGAGACCGTGGGCGCGCCGCCCGATCCGCTCGGACCGCTCGGACAAAACTGGGGCTTGCCGCCGCCCGATCCGCCGGCCATGCTGCGCGACGGCGGGGCAGACTTCGCAGCGTTATTGGCGTCCAACATGGAATACGCCGGGGCGCTGCGGCTCGATCACGCGATGGCGCTGTTGCGGCTCTTTCGGATCCCGCGCGGTAAGACGCCCGCCGCAGGGGCGTACGCCCTCTATCCGTTCGAAGAGCTGCTGGCGATCGCGGCAAGGGAAAGTGAACGCGCTCATTGCCTCATCGTCGGAGAAGATCTCGGTAACGTGCCGGACGGGTTTCGCGAACGGATGGAGCGCGCGCGCATATTGTCTTACCGGCTGCTGCTGTTCGAACGGGAAAGCGACGGGCGCTTTAAACCGCCGGACGCCTATCCAGCGCTCGCGCTGGCCACGACCACGACCCACGATCTTCCGACACTCTCCGGTTGGGCGCTCGGATGCGACATCGACACGCGCGAGCGCATCGGCATCATGACCAGCGACGCGGTTCGCGACGCACGCGCCACGCGTCGGATCGAAGCCTCGCAACTCCTCGATGCGTTGCGCCAACATCGTGAACTCGGCGACCTCGAGGTCGAACGCCTGCACCGTTCTCTTGATGAGCAGGCGACCGACACGGCAGCATACCAGCCGCTGGTGCGTGCCGCGTACCGCTACCTGGCGAGCAGCCGGGCGCGGCTCGTCTTGGTGCAGCTCGATGATGCACTCGGCGAATTCGAACAGATCAACGTGCCCGGGACGTACGGGGAGTATCCGAACTGGCGCCGCAAGAACCGGCTGGGCCTAGCCGAACTTGCCGGCGATGAGGGAGTCGCAGCAATCGCCCGCGACGTCCGCGAACGCGTAAAGAACGGATAGACGATCGTGGGAGAATCTCCGTGAAAGCCGTCGTGATGGCCGGAGGCGAGGGCTCGCGCTTGCGCCCGCTTACGTCGCGGACGCCCAAGCCGCTGGCGCCCGTGGCGAACAAGCCGGTGATGGAGCACATCATCGATCTGCTCCGGCGCAACGGCATCCGCGACGTCGTGGCGACCCTGCACTACCTCGCCGATGAAGTCGAGAGTTACTTCGGCGACGGCAGCACCTTCGGCGTCGACCTCTCCTACGTCGTCGAAGATACGCCGCTCGGCACGGCGGGCGCCGTCAAACTCGCAGCAGACACACTTGGCGACCAGCCGTTCCTCGTGATTTCGGGCGACGCGTTGACCGACCTCGACTTGAGCGCGCTCGTCGCCGATCACGAGCGCAGCGGCGCTGCCGCCACGATCACCCTGCAGCGCGTGACGAACCCGCTCGAATTTGGGGTCGTCATCACGGACGATCAGCGGCGCATCACGCGCTTTCTCGAAAAGCCGTCGTGGGGCGAAATCTTCTCGGACACGATCAATACCGGCATTTACGTCCTCGACCCGAGCGTACTCGCCTATATGGAGCGCGGGCGCTCATACGATTTTTCACGCGACATCTTTCCGCGCATGCTGCACGATAACAAACTGATTTCGGGCTATATCGCCGACGACTACTGGACCGACATCGGTAACCTGCAGCAGTACCAACAGGCCAACTATGATGCGCTCGCGGGCAAAGTCCACATCGAGATAGCGGGCCACGAATCGCCGCCCGGCGTGTGGCTCGGCGAAGGCTGTCGGATCGATCCTCAGGCGCGGCTCGTCGGCCCGGTCGTGCTCGGACGGAACGTAACCGTCGAAGCGGGCGCCGTCGTCGGACCGGACACGGCCGTCGGCAGCAACACGATCGTCGCCCGTAACGCGCGACTGGAGCGAACGGTGCTCTGGAACGACGGCTACGTGGGAGAATCGACGACGGCGTCAGGCTGCACGATCGCCGATCACAACATCATCAAAGATCACGTGACGGTCGGCGAAGGCGCGGTCATCGGCAGCGGCTGCACCTTGGGAGCCGGTGCGATCGTCCGCCCGAACCTCAAGCTGTGGCCCGACAAGACGGTCACCTCCGGCTCGATCGTTTCGATGTCGTTGATCTACGGGATCAAGTGGCCGGGTTCGCTCTTCGGCGCCGTCGGCGTCAGCGGTTTGGCCAACGTCGAGCTGACGCCCGAGTTCGCGCTCAAACTGGGTCAGGCGCTCGGTTCGTCGCTGCGCCCGGACCAAACCGTGATGACCAGCCGCGATGCGCACCCCGCAGCGCGCGTCCTCAATCGCTGCGTGATCTCGGGGTTGCTCTCGGTCGGCGTCAACGTCGAAGACCTGCGCGCGCTGCCGTTGCCGCTGGCGCGCTATGCGACCCGCATGGGCGGCAGCGGCGGCGTGCACACTCGCGTCGACCCCGACGATTCAAATGCGGTGCTGATCGAGTTGATGGACGCGAGCGGCATCAACGTCGATAAGCCGACCGAACGGAAGATCGAGAACCTGTTCTTTCGCGAAGATTTCCGGCGCACCGGGATGGACGAGGTCGGAACGCTCTCGTTTCCCGCGCGCACGTTAGAATTGTACAGCAGCGACATGATCAGCGCCCTGCGACCGCGTGCTCTGCCGGATGCGAAATTCAAAGTCGTGGTCGACTACGGCTACGGCAATGCGTCGCTCGTTCTGCCACGGGTGCTGGCAAATTTTGGGGTCGACATCATTGCCCTGGACGCATACTACGACGAGAGCAAAGCACGAACGTTCCGCACCGATCGCGAACGCTACATCGAGCAGCTGCGCACGATCACCCTGACCCTCGAAGCCGACCTGGGCGTGCTGGTCGATCACGACGGCGAATCGTTCGCGCTCGTCGACGACCGCGGCCAAGTCATCGCCGGCAACCGGCTGCTCGCGCTCGTTGCGCTTATGGTCTGCCGCGCGCGCCCGGGCGCGACGATCGCGATGCCGATCACCACGCCGCACGTGATCGAAGAGCTGATCGTATCGGCCGGCGGCCACGTCAGCCGGACCAAGAGCGACCGTCGCTCGATGATGGCGCTCGCGGCGAGCGAACGCAACAGCCTAGCCTACGGCAGCGGCTTCAAACAAGAGCCGATCTTTCCCGAATTCCAGCCCGCCTTCGATGCGCTGTACGCGATCGTCAAAGTCCTCGAAATGCTCGCCGCCGAGGGACGACGCTTGCACGAACTCGACGACATGCTGCCGTCCTGGTACTTCCGGCACAAGGTCATCGCTTGTCCGTGGGAACGCAAGGGCGAAGTGATGCGCTCGGTGCTCGACGAGTATACCGGAGCGGACGTCGAGATGTTCGACGGCGTGCGCATCGCGGTCGACGGCGGCTGGTTTCTGGTTCTCCCCGACGCCTCCGACCCCGCCGTCAACGTCTACGCCGAAGGTCATTCAAACGAAGAAGCCGACCAACTGATCGGCGACATCACGAACCGTATCGAAGCGCTCGTCAACGCTTAGCAGGCTGCGGAAGAACCCGCGGTGTCCGGATCGGGCCCAGGCGGGTTCGAGACGGCGCCGGGGGTTCTTCCGCAGCCTGGTAGGAGGTCGTTAGCGGCGGCCGGAGGCGTACGCTACTTTGTGGGCGAGGGTTTCGAGGACGGTCGGCCAGGTGTATCGCGCGGCGGTGGCGCGGCCGGCTTCGCGCATGCGCTGGGATCGTTGCTCGTCGCCGTAGGCGTCGCGTAAGTATTGGGCGAGTTCGCGGCCGTCGTCGGTATCGCAGACGATCGCGTTGACGAACGGTTCGGCGTATTCTTCTCCCGTAGCACCGCACACGGCGATCCCACCGGCAGCCATCACTTCGAGGCCGACCAGACCAAAGGGCTCTTTACCGCTGTTGGCAAGCACGGCGTCGCAGGCCGCGTACAACGCGAACAGCGTCTCGTCGGGCAGAAAAGCATGCACGTTGAGGATGTCGGCGTCGCTCGCTGCGAGTGCGTCCGCGACGGCGCCCGGGTCTTCGCCGTCGGCTTCGACCTGCGCGATGCGCAGATCGCGTTCGCGCGCTCGGGCCAAGACGACGTCACCGTACGCTTCGCGGCCGCCGCGCAGGATCAGTTGCGGCTCCAACCCTGCCGCGCGTAACTCCGCAAGCGCGTCGACCGCTTGCAGCCAATTCTTGTCGGGATCGAAGCGGCCGACTTTGATGAGCGCAGGACGCCGTCCGAGCGCCTGACGAAACGTTGCGACCAGCTCGGCAGGAGGTCCGTCGAGCAGCGCTTCACGGATGCCGTTGGGGACGACGAGCGCCGGGACGCCTTGTGCTGCCAGCTCGAACTTCATGTACTTGCTGACGGTCAGAATCGTCGCGGCACGCTGCAACGCGATCCAATCGATGCGCTCGAAACCGTACGTATTGTTGGCGTTCCAGAGAATCGTGGCAGCCGAACGCAGATTGCGCGCCCGCAGCAGCGCGTCGAGCGCGATCGCGGCACGCGCCGTCTGCCACTCCTCCGCGATGACGAGCACGCGTTGACCGCGAGCGGCCGCCGGGGTCACGATCGCTTCGGCAATGAAGCGCGGTACGCTTGCGGTATAGTCCTCGACCTTTTCGTATTCGCCGTCGTACACGTCGCGCGGATGATACGCCGATATCCACTGACACCAGCGCCGCATCGTGACGCCCGGCCACATCACCTCGGACGTCGGCAGGGCCGGGTCGCCGACGAAAAACAAGGTCGTATCGATCTCGGCCTCGCCGAGCGCTCGGGCAAACGATGTCTCGCGGGTGCCTAATCCGCCGACGGCGGCGTAGCGATCCGGCCCTTCGAAGGAGAGCAGCGCGGCAGCCGAATGGCCGGCCAGCACAGGCCTACTCCGTCGCTTGCGGCCGGTTTGCTTCGATCTCGGCGAGCACGGCCGAGACGTTATCGTAGTCTTGGTCCGGGAGGTCTTTGAGTCCGTCGACCAAGACCGGCTCGGCACCATTCATCTGGGCCATCTCGACGAGATCGTCGCGGCTCGCCGGAAAGTCGACGCCGCGCAGCGCCTGCGGAAGCTGTGCGAGAAACGTCTGTGCCAGCCGGGTCCGATCGAACATAACGGCTTTATGACCGACCGCCGCCCATTCAAACCCCTATCTCCCTTGGTCGAGGTTCTTTAATTGGCGTAGGACGTACGGCAAGATGCCGCCGTGCCGGAAATAGTCGGCTTCGTCCGGGGTGTCAATCCGTACGACGACGTCGAAGTCGCACGCCTGCGCCGCAGCACCGGCGCCGCGCGCGCGGACGTGCAGCGTGCTGCGCGGTACGATGCGGTCCCGCAGACCGGTGATATCGAAGACTTCTTCGCCGCTGAGTCCGAGCGACTCGCGATCAGTGCCGGGCAAAAATTCGAGCGGCAAGATACCCATGCCGATCAAGTTGCTGCGATGGATGCGCTCGAACGACTCGGCGAGCACCGCCCGGACGCCGAGCAGCATCGGCCCTTTCGCGGCCCAATCGCGTGAAGACCCCGAGCCGTACTCCTTACCGCCGATCACGATGACCGGCGTCTGGTCGCGCTTATAACGCATCGCCGCGCCGAAGATCGACATCACGGTGCCGTCGGGAAGGTAGCGGGTAACCCCGCCTTCGACGCCGGGCACGAGTGCGTTACGCAGACGCACGTTGGCGAACGTACCACGCATCATCACTTCGTGATTGCCGCGCCGCGCGCCGTACGAATTGAAGTCCACCGGATCGATGCCGTGCTCGAGCAGATAGGCTGCGGCCGGGCTGTTCTTGGCGATCGCACCGGCGGGCGAAATGTGATCGGTCGTGACGCTGTCGCCGAGGACGGCCAGCGCGCGCGCGCCGTGGATGTCACCGGGCGGCTGCGGTTCGACCGGCATGCCCTCGAAGTACGGCGGCTTTTTGACGTACTCACTCTCGGGGTCCCACGCGTATCGCTCGCTGCCGGCGATGTCAAGCGAGCGCCAACGCTCGTCGCCGGTGAAGACGTCGGCGTAGCGCGCGCGAAACAACGTCTCGTTGACGCAGGCGGCGATCGTCGCGTCGATCTCTTGGCTCGACGGCCACAATTCGGCGAGCATGACAGGATTGCCGGCGCGATCGAAACCGAGCGGTTCGGTTGTCAGGTCGACGTCCATGCGGCCCGTCAGCGCATACGCGACGACCAGCGGCGGCGAGGCGAGATAGTTGGCGCGCACTTGCGGATGGATGCGGCCTTCGAAGTTTCGGTTTCCTGAAAGGACGGCGGCGACGATCATATCGTGTTCGGCAACGTCCTGCGAAACGTCTTCGAGCAGCGGGCCGCTGTTGCCGATGCACGTCGTGCAGCCATAGCCGACGAGATTGAAGCCCAGCGCGTCGAGATACGATTGCAGGCC
>JALYUD010000007.1 GCA_030853905.1 Vulcanimicrobiota bacterium | reverse complement strand
TCCGTGCAGATCGACCCGCCAATACGGTGCGCGTTCGCCGGACAGAAACGGTGCGAGGGTCAGACCGCGCGCGCCCAGCGGAGCGCCACTCGCCAGGACGGCGGCCCGCGCGAATCGTTCGCTGTGCGCCGTATCTGCCAGCAGCCAATCCCCGAACTTCGCGAGCACGGCGCCCGCGGAACTCGTTGGCCCACCGACGATGTAGTTTCGATCGTCGGACGCATAGCAGAACGTCCGCGCACCCGAGTCGAGCAGCGGCTGCGGGACGACGACGCGCAGCGCGCCGCTCGTGCCGAGCGTCAGTGCAAAATCTTCCGCTGCGACCGCGCCGACGCCAAGGTTCGCCAGTGCACCGTCGCTGGAACCGAGCACGACGGGCACCTCCGGGAAGAGACCGAGATCGCGCGCCACCACGCCTCGCAGCTGGAGCGTGGTCGACGGCGGTGCCGGTTGCGACAGCCGCGCTTCGTCGATGCGCGCCAGTTCCAGTGCCGGCCGATCCCAGCGGCGCGTGCGCAGATCGAAGAGCCCCGTCGCCGACGCGATTCCCCAATCGATCACCCATTCGCCGGTTAGCCGAAAGACGAGCAGCTCTTTGAGCGAGACGAACTTCGCGGCGGCCGCTGCGATTTCGGGCTCGTTGTCAGCGAGCCAGCGCAACTTGCACGAAGGCAACATCGGATGGAGCGGAGCGCCCGTGCGCGCATAGAGTGTCGCCGCGATGCCGTCGCGCTGCCATGCGGCTGCGGTTGCCGCGCTACGGCGGTCGAGCCACGTGATGCAAGGACCCAGGGCCTGACCGCCGGCGTCGACGGCGAGCAGACCATGCATCGCTCCGGAAAAGCCGAGCGCCCCAACGGCGATGCGTTGTTCCCGCAGGGCGCGCAGGACATCGTGCAGCGCGGCTTGCGCCCCGGCAAGCACCTCGCCGGCATCGAGCTCGACGAACCCCGGACGAGGCGTATGCAGCGCGTAAGCTCGGAACGCCGCTGCCAGCGGCGTGCCCTGCAAGTCACACGCGAACACTTTCGCTGAACTGGTCCCGAGATCGATGCCGACCAGCGCGACCGCCCCGATGCCCCCCACTCGCAGGCCTTCGTCGAAGCGCTTGCGCTCGACCTCCGGCGCCGCACCGGCGAACGCCTCAGGCAAGGTTGCCGTCGCGACAAAGAAGTCGAAAGGGGTCGCGCCCATCATGCGGTGCCGCCGGCACGGTCGCGCGGACAAAGGTTTGGCCCATCCGTTGCTGCGAAATTCGCGCACGACGATGAACGTGCTCGACCGGCTGGAGACGACCTTACGGGTGCGCGGTGGGCATCGGCTCTCCGGAGCGGTCGAGACACATGGGGCCAAGAATGCGGCCTTGCCGATCATGGCCGCAGCGCTGCTGGCCAAATCGCCGGTGACGTTGCATCGCATTCCCCGCATCACCGACGTCGCGGTGATGTGGCAACTGCTCGAAGCGCTCGGCGCGCGTCTCCATGCCGAAGGACGCGGCACCGTCACGATTGACCCGTCCAACCTGTCGAGCTACCGCGCACCCTACACGTTGGTTCGCAAACTTGCCGCCTCATTCGATTTGACCGGGCCGCTGCTCGGCGTCTTCGGGCGCGCCGAAGTGCCGCTGCCCGGGGGCTGCGTGCTCGGAACGCGCGCGACCGATCTGCACGAACAAGCCTTCCGCGCGCTCGGTGCGGAAGTTTCGAACGCTCACGGGTACCTTATCGCGAAGGCCGGTCCACGCGGCTTGCACGGCGCCGACATCGCTTTTCGTCAGCCGAGTGTCGGGGCGACGAAAAACGCCGTGCTCGCTGCGGCCGTCTCGAGCGGTACGACGACCTTACGCAACGTCGCGATGGAGCCCGAAGTCGTCGACCTTACGAACTTTTTGGTCGCGATGGGGGCGCGGATTGCGGGGCAGGGCAGCGACACGATCGTCATCGACGGCGTGCGCGAACTGCACGGCGTCGAGTATGAGATCATCCCCGATCGCATCGTGACCGGCACCCTGCTGCTCTCGGGCTGCGCGACGCGCGGCGACGTCACGGTTCAGCGCTGCGCCCCCAACCATCTTTCCGCCATGATGGAGAAGCTCGGCGAGTGCGGAGTCGCCGTCAGCCGCGGCGACGACTGGATTCGCGTCGAGGCGGACCGCATCACCGGCGGAACCGACGTTCTGACCGCGCCGTACCCCGGCTTCCCGACCGATCTGCAGCCGCCGATGCTCGGCTTTCTGTGCACGGCGCCGGGCATCAGCACGATCGAGGAAACGATCTTCAACGCCCGCTTCTCGTACGTCAACGAGCTCGCCCGCATGGGAGCCGACGTGCGCGTCGCGATCGAGAACAACACGGCGCTCGTCAAAGGCGGTGCGGCCCTCTCGGGAGCGCCGGTGGAAGCGCCCGATATTCGCGCCGGTGCGGCGCTGATCGTGGCCGGCCTGGCGGCCCAAGGCGAAACCGAAATCATCGGACTCGAATATGTCGACCGCGGCTACGAGCGGTTGGAAGAGATGCTTTCATCGCTCGGCGGTCAAGTCCAGCGGGCCAGCGGCATTTCGCCGGTGAGCGAACCCCTGGGAACCTTCGAGACGACGGCGTACCCCAAAGTCGTCTAAGTCGGACTTCGCAAATCGTAGGTTCGGGCGATCCGCTCGCCAGGACCGCTGACGGATGGCTGAGACGCAGCGCTAGGGATTCGACTTCGTCGAATCTGTTGCGTTCGGCCTTAGGCCGATGCGCCCGCCATACGTCCGCCGCGGACGAGCGTCGGCTGGTCGGACAGAGTCCGACAGCCTCCTAGGCGCAGGTAGCGCGCCGTGCGCGCGGTAACTTCAGGTCTGCCGCCCGGCCCATCGTCGAGCGGCGTTGTTTCGTGTCGCCGTCGGGCCGATGGTGCCTGAACTGAAGGCACCGTCGAATTGCGATGGCACCTTCCATGAAAGCTCACAGTGGATATCGGGATTGACCTCGGCACGGCCAACGTGCTCGTTTACGTCAAGGGCAAGGGCATCGTGCTGCGCGAGCCGAGCGTCGTCGCCAAGGACGTGCGCACCAACAAGACCCTCGCGGTTGGCGAGGAGGCGCGTCAGATGCTCGGGCGGACTCCGAGCAATATCCAAGCGATTCGGCCGCTGCGCGACGGCGTGATCGCCGATTTCGAAGTGACCGAAGCGATGCTCAACTACTTTATCAAAAAAGTCACGCGCAACCGCTCTTTTTTTGCCAGTATCTTTCGTCCCAAGCCGACGGTCATCATCTGCGTGCCCGCGGAGATTACCTCGGTCGAGGAGCGTGCGGTTCGTGACGCGGCCAAATTGGCCGGCGCCCGCAATGTCGACATCATCGAAGAACCGATGGCCGCCGCGATCGGCGCCGGCTTGCCGATCGACGGGCCCACCGGCAACATGGTCGTCGACATCGGCGGCGGCACGACCGACGTCGCCGTCATTTCGCTCGGCGGCATCGTCGTCTCGCAGTCGCTGCGCGTCGCCGGCAACAAGCAAGACGAAGCGCTGATCCGCCACATTCGCCGCATCTACAACTTGATGATCGGCGAGCGCACGGCCGAGGAAATCAAGATTCGCATCGGCAGTGCGTACCGCCTCGATTCGGAACTCGTCATGGAAATCCGCGGGCGCGACCTGATCAACGGTCTGCCCAAGACGGTCAAAATTACGAGCGAAGAAGTTCGCGAAGCGCTCTCCGAGCCGCTGCAGGCAATCGTTGAAGCCGTCAAGGCCGTCCTCGAAAAGACGCCGCCCGAACTTGCCGCCGACATCATCGATCGCGGCATCATTCTGACGGGCGGCGGCGCGCTGCTGCGCGGCCTCGATACCTTGCTCGCCGAGGTGACCGGCATCCCGGTCATCGTCGCCGACGACCCCCTCTCATGCGTCGCCATCGGAACCGGCCTTCGCGTCAGACTCTGAGTGAATTTCAGCCGCCGCATTGGAGAATCGACGAAGGTAACGACGCGAGTTCAAGCCGCCTTCGCGCCGTAGCGCAAGCGCAGGCGCCGGTAGTGGGGAACCACTAGCCATGAGGACCCTGCACGCGTTGCGGCTGAGAGCCGAAGGCATCGCCGATGCCGTCGCCGCCGTCGTGTCGCATGGCGGGACCGTCATCTTTCCGACGGATACGGTGTACGGTCTGGGATGCGATCCGATGTCGACGGCGGCGGTTGAAACAATTTTCGTACTCAAGGGCCGGCCGGCGCACAAACCGCTCTCGCTGCACTTTGCCAGCGTTGCCGAATTGCTGGAATACGCGCCGAACTGCGACGCGGCGCGCCGCGTCGCGCAGCGATTTCTGCCCGGGCCGCTGACCCTGATCGTGCGCCGCCCTTCATTCGTCGGTTCGGCCGTAACGCGTGGCGGCGATACGATCGGCCTGCGCGTTCCGAAACATGCGCTGTGCGCGACGATACTGGAACGGTGCGGACCACTCGCGGCGACGAGCGCCAACTACAGCGGGCTGCCGGCCTTCGCAGGAACGGCTAAGGAGCCGCTGCCCGCGGCCGATCTCCTGGTTGACGACGGGCCGACGCCCATCGGGGTCGAATCGACGATCGTCGACGTATCGACGGGAGAACTGCGCCTCGTGCGCGAGGGAGCCATCAACGTAGAACTACTCGAGCGGGAATTGGGCGCGATCGTGCCGGCGCGCAGCGGCCGAGGGGAAGCGCGATGATTGGTGAAGGCAAATTGCTGGTCGCGTGTTGCGCGTTCGCGATGTTGTCGACGGCGCTCGCGCCTGCGGCTCCGGCGCAGCCGAACGCCACCAATACGCTCAATCACCTCGCCGGATTCGACATCCGAACCGAGCATTTCACCTACAACCTCAACAACGGTGATTTCACGCTGCCCACGCACTTCAATGCCAGCCGTGCGGGTACCGACATCACGGCCGATCGCGCGCAAGGAAATTCCGAACGCAAGGAGATGCACGCGTACGGGCATGTCGTCGTTCACCAGAATGAGCCGCTGCACAACGGCGGAAAAGCTGCCGACCTGACGCAGCGGCCGTCGACGTTGACCTGTGATACGCTCGACGTCAACGGTAATACGCAGGTCTATACGGCGATCGGCAACATGCACTTCACCCAAGAGGGCGGTCACGAGGCGACCTCCGACCGGGCGGTGCTCGACGACGCCACTCACCACCTGCACATGGAAGGCCACGTGCGGGTCCGCAACGGCGAGCAGACGATCGAAGCCGACGTGCTGGACTACGATACGGTGACGGGTCAACTCGTCGGCAACGGCAACGTCACGATCACGGCACCGGTCGAAACGCCCTTGCCGGGTACCGCAGCGACTCGCGCACCGCAAAAGAAAACGAAGCACGGCCGGTGAGCTCGCGGCGGCCGGGGGAACGCGTCGGGCTCTTCGAGCGTGACGCACCCGTGCCGCTCGCCGCGCGCATGCGTCCGCAGCGGCTCGATGAATTCGTCGGCCAAAGCGACATCGTCGGGCCGGGTCGAGCGTTGCGGCGTGTGATCGAGGCCGACAACGTTCCCTCGCTGATCTTGTGGGGGCCGCCCGGAACGGGGAAGACGACGCTCGCCGAAGTGATCGCGCGCGCCACCGACTCGCAGTTCGTCGGTTTGTCGGCGGTCAGTGCCGGCGTCGCCGATCTGCGGGCCGTCGTCGCCGAGGCCAAAGCCGCGCGGGCTTTAGGCCGGAGAACGGTGCTCTTCATCGACGAGATCCACCGCTTCAACAAAGCGCAGCAGGACGCGGTGCTGCCGTACGTCGAGGACGGCACGGTCACGTTGATCGGAGCGACGACGGAGAACCCGTCGTTCGAAGTCAATTCGGCGCTGCTGTCTCGCGCGCGTGTCTTCGTGCTGCACCCGCTTTCCGACGATGACGTCGCCGTCATCGTGCGCCGTGCTTTGGCTGACGAGGGCCGCGGCCTCGGGAAAGAACGCGTTGTGCTCGAGGATGCAGCCTTCGAAGCGCTCGTGCGACTGGCCAACGGCGACGCGCGCGTGGCGCTGGGCACGCTCGAATTCGCAGCCTCCGCCGCGCAGCCCGACGCCGACGGCACGCGCCGCATCGACGCGGCGCTCGTGGCCGACGCGCTGCAGCGCCGCATCGTCGCCTACGATAAGAAGGGCGACAATCACTACGACGTTATCAGCGCGTTCATCAAATCGATCCGCGGCAGCGATCCGGACGCTGCCGTCTATTGGCTCGCGCGCATGCTCGACGCCGGCGAGGACCCGCTCTTCATCGCGCGTCGACTCGTCATCTTGGCGTCGGAAGATGTCGGACTGGCCGACTCGCGCGGCATCACCGTCGCGATCGCCGCACAGCAAGCGGCTCACTTCGTCGGCATGCCCGAAGGTTTCTATCCGCTCGCGCACGCGACGCTCTATCTTGCTACCGCTCCGAAATCCAACAGCGTCGGCCGCGCGTACGAAGCGGCGCTGGCCGACGTCGAGGCGACGCGCAACGATCCGGTTCCGCTCGATCTGCGCCGTGCGCCGACGCCGCTGATGCGCCGCTTGGGCTACGGCGCAAACTATCGCTACGCCCACGACGACTACGCCGCCTCCGGAGCAAAAGGCGCGCTACCGCCGCCCGAACGCCTCCAGGCCTACTTACCGGAAAACCTCCGCGCTCGCGCCTATTTCGAGCCGGGCGAACAAGGCGAAGAAGCCAAACTCCGCGCTTGGCTCGCAGAGCGGCGCGGTGTTCACTCACCCTTCGCGCCGTAGCGAAGCGGGGGTGCCCTAACTGGCCTTGACGATCGCTGCGGCGGTGCGTAGCTCGGTGCCGGCGCGCAGCCACTTCATGAATTGCGCCTCGGGAAGTGCGCGGGCGAAGAGGAAGCCTTGCGCCGCTTCGCAGCCCGCAGCGCGCAAAGCAAGACGTTGTTCTTCGGTCTCGATGCCTTCGGCGATGACGGCGACCTCCAGATGGCGCGCCAGGCTCAGCAACATCTCGACGATCGGCGCGTTGGCCAGACCGCCTTCGGGACCGTTGACGAAGGAGCGATCGATCTTCAACACGTCGATCGGGAATTCGTGCAGATAGCGTAACGAGGAATAGCCGGTGCCGAAATCGTCGATGCACAGCTTGACGCCCAAAAGATGCAATTCGTCGAGCACGTCGCGCGCGCGCGCTTTGTTTTCGAGCAAGCCGCTTTCCGTGATCTCCAGGGTCAGACGGGCCGGGTCGATGCCGGCGGCCCCGACGGCCGCGCGTACTTCGGCAGCGATATCACCTTTGACCAGCTGCGCGACCGAAAGATTGACGCTGGCGCGCAAGCGCGGAGCTCCGGCACGATCGAGCCGTCCGATCATGGCGCACGTTTCGGTCAGCGCGAAGCGCCCCAGTTCGTGAATCGCATCCGATTCTTCGGCGACCGGAATGAAGGCGGCAGGCGACACGTCACCAAGCGTCGGGCTTTGCCAGCGCAACAACGCTTCGAAGCCGAGCACGTCGGACGTACGCAGCGAAACGATGGGCTGATACGCGACGTAGATTTCGCCGCGCGGGAGCGCCGTGCGCAGGTCGGTGAGAATGCGCATCTGTTCGCTGACGCGTTGGGACATTTCGCCGTCGAAGACGACTGCGTTGGCGCGTCCCAGGCTCTTGGCATGGTACATTGCGACGTCGGCATCGCGCATCACGTGTTCGGCCGAACGGTAGCGCTCGAGCCCCGCCACGATGCCGATGCTGGCCGTCAAGCCGAACGACGTTTCACCGAAATGGATTGGTGCGATCAGATGCTCCTTGATACGTTCCGCTGCGATCTTCGCGGCGGACGCATCGCCCGTTTGGGCCAAGAGCAACGCGAACTCATCACCGTGTAAGCGCGCCAGCACGTCTTCGGGCCGCGTCGTGCCGAGCAGGCGTTCGGCCGTGATCGTAATCGCCCGGTCGCCCGCGGGGTGCCCGAGCGTATCGTTGACGAGCTTGAAGCGGTCGAGGTCGATGAACAAGATGGCGTGCGAGCGGGCGGTTTGGGGATTGGCCAGCACGGCGCCGAGCCGGGTCAAGAACTGCGTACGGTTGAGCAACGCTGTGAGATCATCGTGCGAGGCCGCGTAGCGCAGACGTTCCTCGATTGCTTTGCGCTCGCTGATGTCTTGCACCATGGCGATGGCCGTCACGGGTTCGGCATGCACGTCGACCGACGAAATGGTGACCTGCGACCAGCGCGGCGAGCCGTCGCTGCGTTCGAGCGCGGTCTCTTGCTGGTATGTTGCCGAACGACCGGCCGCGAGCGCGGCGAAGTGCGGATCGTTCGGCGTTACGAGCGTGGGACTCGCCGTGCCGAGCATGTTACGCAGCGCAGGGTTACATTCGACGACGGTCCCGGTGCCGTCGAGCAAGGCGATGCCCATTTGCGAACGGTCGAAGACCGCATCGAATTGGGCCTCGGTCAGCATCCGCGCCCGTTCGGCTTGCTGGCGCGCAAGCTCGGCCGCAAGGGCGCCGGCGTCGCGCTGCGCTCGCTCGAGCTCGCGGCGATCGCGTCGCGCGATCAGCACGATCGCGCCGCCGCCGAAAACGGCGAGCAGCATGACGGCAAGCGCTCCAAAGATGAGACGCGTCCGCTGCGCGGCTCGATCTTGCGCTGTGAGTTGAGCGAAGCCCATTTCCATCTCGCTTCGCTCTGAGGCGGCGACGAATGCGGCGGTCTCGGCGGCGAGACGCTGCCTCTCGCGGCGCAGGACACTGCTTGCGACGCGGCCGTTCGCTCGCGCGATGGCGCTGCCGAGGTCGCGTTCGAGAGCGTCGGCAGCCGCGAGCGAGCCGTCCCAAAGCGGCTTCAGCGTCGCGCGCGTGCTCGGTTCTTGCTCGAACGCCCCGTTCATGTCATTGGCCAAAGCTCCGGTGTACTGACGCGCGACCGCGAGATTGCCCGCGACGGCAATGCGATCGCGCGTGGTGAGCGCGCCTTGCTGCATCGTTTCCGCGGCGACGGCGAGCGGAGAGAATATCCGATAGTAGCTGTTGTCGAGCGCATCGCCGATATTGGCCACGAACTCGTGGGATTCGTACGATAGCGCCGAGCTATCGGAAATCGTGTCGATCGCGGTTCCCGTTTCGGTCGCGAGCAGACCGAGTGCCGTCCCGCTGGGAACGGCCTCTTCGGCGTGCCAAAGTCGGGCGATCCGAGCTGCGCCGTCGGCCGTACCGGGGACCACGCCGTTTTGCTCGATGCTGAAACGCTGCAAATAAGCCAAGCGGCCGCTCAGACGTACCCGGTCCGCGATGGTTAAGCCACGCGGCCCTCCTTCGCTGGCATCGACGTCGTTGACGAAGGCATCCGCGAGGGCGATCCAGCGTACGGCAATCGCCTCCCTGTTGAAGCGGACGATCTCCCCGTCGAGCTTGGCGTTCTCGCTGATCGTCAGGGCGACGACCGGGGCGGCGAGCGTGCACACGAGCGCGCCCAGTCGCAAAGCGAGCAGCGTGCCGGAAAAATGCCGCGGGAAACCCTTGATGCCGAGCCGTCGCATGCGTCTGTTTGGGGTTATCGGCCCCAGGGGGTCGCGCATGAAGGCTGGGAAGTGCCGGTGTGCTGCGGCGGGTCATGAAGCCGTGCAGGATTTTTCGTCGATCGATCAGCGAGGAAGCGTGGAATGACGGACGTGCGCATCTATGCCGACCATGCGGCTACGACCCCGCTGCGCCCCGAAGCGTTGGCGGCCATGGCGCCGCATCTCGCCATGCGCCCCGGCAATGCGAGCTCGCTTCATGCCGAAGGCCGGGCGGCTCGAGAAGCCCTCGATGCGGCGCGGGCGACGGTCGCGCGGGTCTTGCGCGCTGCTCCGCGCGAACTCGTCTTCACCGGCGGAGGTTCCGAGGCCGACAATCTGGCCGTCCTCGGCGCGGCGCGAGCGCGACGCGCTCCGGGGGCGCACGTCGTGACCGCGGCGACCGAGCACCCGGCCGTGCTGCGCGCCGTCGGGTCGCTCGCCGACGAAGGATTCGCCGTCACCGTCTTGTCGGTGGATTCCAGCGGCCGGGTTGCGCCGGATGAATTTTGCGCGGCCTTGCGGCCGCAGACGGTGTTAGCCTCCATCATGCTGGCGAATAACGAGCTCGGGACGCTGCAACCCGTGGCGCAGTTGGCGTCGATCGCCCGAGCCCGCGGTGTCACCTTCCACACGGACGCCGTCGCCGGGTGCGGCAATGTGCCCCTCGCGGTCGACGAATTGGGAGTCGACCTGCTAGCGCTTTCGGCGCACAAATTTTATGGACCCCACGGAGTCGGCGTGTTGTACGTGCGGCACGGCACGGCGCTCGCGCCACTGACGGTCGGCGGCGGTCAGGAGGGTGGCCTGCGTGCGGGAACGGAGAACGTCGCCGCAGCGGTCGGGCTCGCCGCGGCGCTGGAATTGGCGGTAGCCGAGGAAGCGGCCGAGGCCGCCCGGCTGCGCGGTCTGCGGGATCGCTTCGAGGCGGAGATTCGCGGACGAATCCCGGAGTGCCGCATCAACGGTTTCGGCGCGCCGCGCTTGCCCAACATCACGAGCGTTGCCTTCGGCGGCGTCGAGGCGCAGGCGCTGCTGATCGCGCTCGACCTGGCGGGTGTCGCCGTGTCGGCGGGAAGCGCTTGCGCTTCGGGCGCAAGCGAACCGAGCCACGTGCTGGCAGCGCTCGACGCTCCGGCGTGGGTGCGGACCGGAACGGTCCGTTTCTCCTTCGGAAAAATGAATGCGGAGCAGGACGTGGAGCGGTTAGCGCGGATGCTTGCAAAGATCGTCGCCGCGGCGCGTGTCGCCGATGGCGATCTGGGTACACTTGTTTCCGGTTCGCGTGCGAGCCGCTCGGAGGTCCATTCTTGAGTACAACGACCGAGTGGTGGTCCGTCGGCATCGGCATCGGGGCCGTGCTCATCGGGATCGCCATTCTGATCGTCTGCATCGCTTTGCGCAACGTGTTGTCGCGTCTGGGAAAGACGCTCGACGAGGTCGACCGTCAGATCGCGGCACTCGGCGTCCCCGTGGCGACGACGTTGACTCACGTCGGCGGGATTGCCAATACGGCTGATTCGACCTTGGCGCGAGCCGGGCTCGCGGTCGCGCAGTTGGAAACGGTCGCCGCTAAAGCGACGAGCATAGCGCAACAGATCGGTTCGGCCGTCACCAACTTCACAAGCGGTTTTCGGCGGCCGCAGATCGCGGACAGCATCCGTTCAACGACTGACGAGTCTGTTAAAGCGACGATATCCGACCTTCGGTCGACGTGAAGCACGAACGGCCGGCGTTCTTTACGGGAACGCTTATGGGAGCGCTCGTCGGTGCCGCGCTCGCGATGGTTCTCGCACCGCTTCCCGGCGCGGGCCTGCGAGAAACTCTGCGCGCCAAAGCAAACGAACGCAGCCGCAACGAAGACGAAAATAGTTCGGGCGGTTAGACGGGTAGACGTAAGGTACGGTTACGACACGGAGGAGAAATCGCAGGCCGGGGCGCCCGATGCCATTGAGTGTAGCCGAGTCAAGGCGAGAACCTGTAGCGACGATCCCTATGCTAGATAGCAATATACTAGATAGCAAAATAGAGGAGGCAGTTATTTTGTGCAGGGCTAGGAGCATAGGGCCGACGTGGGCTCTGCCCATGAGGCCCGTAGCGACGACGTCCTGCGCCAAATAACTGCCTCCGAGGAGACAGATGGATATCAAAGTTCAAGTCCGCGGATCGGACGACGAGGCCTACGTCGTTGAACTGGGCGGCGAGATCGACGTCTATACGTCGCCGAAGGTCAAGGACGCAGTCACCGCGTTGATCGATCAGGGCCATTACAATCTCGTCATCAATCTCGAGAAGGTCCGTTATATCGATTCGACCGGCTTGGGCGTGTTGATCGGCGCGCTCAAGCGAGTGCGCGAGCATGGCGGAACGGTCAATCTGGTTTGCACCAATCCGCAGATCAAGAAGATCTTCGACATCACAGGACTCGTGAAGATCTTCGGGATGTACGACGACGAGACCGGAGCGAAGAAGGCGCTGGCATGAACGCGGCCGAGCCGAGCGCGGAGTTGCTCGGTACCGTCGAGCTGCGGATACCGAGCAAACCGGAATGGGTTGCGGTCGCGCGTTTGGCGGTGGCGGCGGTCGCCAATCGGCTGCCGTATTCGGTCGAAGAGATCGAAGATCTGAAGCTCGCGATGGCCGAAGCGTGTACGATCTGCATCCAGCATGGAGCCGGCAGCGAAACGATCGACATCCGCTGCGACACGATGACGACGTATCTGCGGATCGAGGTGCGCGATCATCGGTATCGTCTGCGCGCCGCGGGCTCCGAAGGGGCGAAAGGGCGACCGAGTCCTGCCGGTGAGGGTCTGGGCATCTTCTTGATCCAAGCACTCATGGATGAGCTCGAGTACGATATCGACCCCGAGGCGGGAACCGCGCTCGTGATGATCAAGCGCGTCGGAACCTAGGGGATGCAACTGCGTTGAATCCTCGCATTTGCGGCGCACGTACGATTCGGCCAAGCCGAATCGATGCAAGCCGCCCGCCATACGTCCGACACGGACGAGCGTCGCCTGTCGGGCAAAGCCCGACAGGCTCCTAGCGGAGCTAAGGGGCGGCTTCATCGTAGGCGACCAGAAATCCGAGGAATCGACGTCTCACGCTTACGAAGAGCGGTGGGATCGCGCTCGCACGCGGGACGCGTTCGCCGGGTTGGCGGCCGCGCGCGCCGGAAATGCGGCTCAAGCCGAATGCTTGCGTGACGCCCTCGTCGTCGCGCATCTCAATCTCGTGCGCTACCTGGCGGTTAAATTCGCCAACCGCGGGGAAGCGCTCGATGATCTGATCCAAGTCGGAACAGTCGGTTTGATCAAAGCGATCGACCGTTTCGATCTGCAACGCGGGGTCGAATTCACGACCTACGCAACGCCGACGATCGTCGGTGAGATCAAGCGGTATTTCCGCGACAAGGGCTGGGCCGTCAAGGTTCCGCGCCGCTTGCAGGAGCTCAATCTCGCGGTCAACCGCGCCATCGAGAAGATGACGGTCGGGCTCGGCCATTCGCCCACGGTCAAAGAACTGGCTCGCCAACTCAACGCCTCGGAAGAAGAGATTCTCGAAGCGCAAGAACTGGGCCAAGCGTATAATTTGCTGTCGCTCGACACGGAAGTGACGGGCGAAGGCGACAAGAACGCGCAGACGCTGGCGGCCTACATCGGTAAGATCGATCCGTCGCTCGCCACCCTCGAGGACCGCACGAATCTGGAACGCGCCTTCGAAGTTCTCTCCCGGCGCGAGCGGATCATTCTGTTCTTACGCTTCTACGAGTCGGTTTCCCAGACCGAAATCGCCAAACGTCTGAACGTCTCGCAAATGCACGTCTCGCGCCTCCAACAAAAAGCACTGGAGAAACTGCGCGACGTGCTGTTGGAAAAGTGATCGGGAAGGGTTTATGACGGCACAAGTAGCGGGCTTGGTGATGGGCGCATTCGCCGCGCTTTTTAGCGCCTTCTTGTATTGGGGCGGGTTCGAAGAACAGCGGCGCGCCAAACGGGACCTCGCTTCCCGCAAGTAGGCCTAGGAGGATTCAACTGCGTTGAATCCTCGCGTTTGCGGCTTCGCCGCAAGCCGCCCGCCATACGTCCGACACGGACGAGCGTCGCCAGTCGGGCAAAGCCCGACAGTCTCCTAGGACCGTGTGTCGACGGCGGCGGCGCTCGTCCGCTGCGGACGTATCTCGGCCGCAGGCCGAACGCAACAGATAGGGAGTTGTCGAACCCCTAGGGCTTCCCTGGCCGTTGCCGGAAAATTAGCGTACGCATGGGGTTTTCGAGCCAAGGTTTGCGGCAGTCGTTCGTCGACTTTTTCGGTTCCAAAGGGCATGTGCAGGCTGCGCCGGCGTCGCTCGTCCCGAACGCGATGTCGACGACCTTGTTCACGATCGCGGGCATGGAGCAGTTCGTTCCGGCGTTTCTGGGCGAGGCGGTGCCGCCCGCACCGCGCGCCGTCACCGTGCAGCGTTGCTTGCGGGTGGCGGGCGCGAAATCGGATATCGAAAACGTCGGGCGGACCGGACGGCACGGAACCTTTCTCGAGATGCTGGGCAACTTTTCGTTCGGCGACTATTACAAGCGCGATGCGATCGTGTGGGCCTGGGAGTACATGACCGCCGTCGTCGGCCTCGACGCGGCGAAGTTGTACGTGACCGTCCACGAAAACGACGACGAAGCGCAACGTTTGTGGGAGCGGGAAGTCGGCCTCGAGCCGGAGCGCATCACGCGCTTCGGTGACGAGAACTTTTGGACGATGGGGACGACGGGTCCGTGCGGTCCGTCGAGCGAGATATTCTACGACACGGGCCCCGAGCACGCCGCTTCGGCGCACGACCACGGTCCCAACCTGGGCAATCGTTTCGTCGAATTGTGGAACCTCGTGTTTCAGCAGTACACCCGCGCCGAAGACGGCACGCTGCAAGAATTGCGCAGCAAGAACATCGACACGGGCGCAGGCTTCGAGCGCCTGCTCGCGGTGGCGAACGGCGCGGCGTCGATGTACGAGACCGACCTGTTCATGGATATCGTCTCGGCGCAGCCCGATGTCGGCCGCACGTCGCTACCGACCGGCGAACGGATCGTACGCCGCCGCATCATCGCCGACCATGCTCGGGCGGCGACGTTTCTGCTCGCCGACGGCGTGTATCCCTCCAACGTCGATCGCGGCTACGTGTTGCGCTTTCTCATACGGCGCGCCATCCGTAACGGGATGCTGCTCGGGTATCCCGGCGGCTTCATGACCAAACTCGTGCCGGCCGTCGTCGCTTCGCTGGCTTCGGGGTATCCGCAGTTGGAAAGCGCGCAAGCGCAAATCGAGTACGCCCTCGGCGCTGAGGAACTCGCCTTTAACCGGACCCTCGAGCGCGGTAGCGCGATGCTCGGGGATCTGTTGAGCGCAGCCGAAGAACACGGCAAGCGCCTAGCCGGGACCGACGTGTTCGCGCTGCACGACACGTACGGTTTTCCGGCCGAGCTGACCCGCGAAATCGCGGCGGAAGCGGGCGTCGCGGTCGATCTGCCCGGCTTCGAGGCCGCGATGGAACGTCAGCGCGGCCAGTCGCGTGCCGATGCGCACAAAAAACGCGCGGTCGTCAGCGTCAGCGACGTGCCGGCCGTTGCCTCGAAGTATACCGGATACGAGGGTTTGGAAACCGACGGACGCGTTGTCTCGATCGTGCGCGACGGACTCGCCGTCGACAGTGCGACCGACGGCGATCAGGCAGCGATCGTGCTCGATCGCACGTCGTTTTACCCCGAAAAGGGCGGCCAGATCGGCGATCACGGCGTGCTCCAGTTCGTCGGCGCGGACAGGCGCATCGCCACGTTCTTGGTCGGCGACACGCAATCCGCCGGCGACGCGATCGTCCACCACGGCATCATGCGCGACGGCGCCATCTCCGTCGGCGATGAAATCCATGCCGCCGTCGATCCGACTTGGCGCGAAGAGGTACGGCGCCACCACACGAGCGCCCACTTGCTGCAACGCGCGCTTAAGGACGTGCTCGGCGACGAGGTGGCGCAGGCTGGCTCGTGGGTCGGCATCGATCGCATGCGTTTCGATTTCCACTCGCCGAGCGGAGCACTGACGCCGCAACAAAAACGCGACGTCATCACGCGCGTCAACGCGATGATTCGCGCCGATCATCACGGGGTCACCCGGCTAATGACGTTGGCCGAAGCGAGCGAGAGCGGCGCCATCGCGATGGCTGGCGAAGCGTACGGCGATTCGGTGCGGGTGCTGCAGTTCGGTCCGTCGGTCGAACTGTGCGGCGGAACGCACGCTGTGACGACGGGCGAGCTCGGTTTGTTCGTCATCCTTTCGGAGGCGTCGATCGGCAGCGGAGTGCGACGCATCGAAGCTGCCGTTTCCAAAGCGGCCGAAGCGTACGTGCTCGAACAGCAAGACCTCGTCGGCGCGCTCTCGCAAACGCTGTCGGCGCGGCCGGACGAACTGAACGGCCGCGTCGAGCGGCTGCAAGGTGACGTTCGCGATTTGCAGCAGTCGTTCGCGCGCCTCAAAGCGCGTCTGGCGACGAGCGATGCGGCGGCCTACGTTGCGCGCGCCGAGACGATCGGCGGAAAACCCGTGGTGGCCGCGCTTGTGCCCGAAGGCGATGCTACGGCGCTGAAGGAATTGGGCGCCGCCATCCGGCAACGGCTACCGAGCGGTATCGTGGCGCTAGTGGGCACGGACGGCGAAGGCGCATCGCTCTTCATTGCCGTCAGCTCGGATCTCGCACGGGCCGGCGTGCATGCCGGCAACCTGCTCAAACAAGCAGCGCCGCTGGTGGGCGGACGCGGGGGCGGAGGAGCCGGTCAGGCGCAAGGCGGCGGCAAGAAGGCAAGCGGTGCCGGCGCAGCGCTCGACGCGATTCGCGCTGCTCTCGCCGAGTGACCGATTCGGCGCAAAGCCTCCTGTTCGGTGCGGTGCTTGCCTTCACGGCGGTCGGCGCAGCGCCGCACGTCCGGGCGCAGAAAATCCCACCGCGGGTCGTACTGCAGCGGTATGCCCACGCGCTCACGATCCTTCCGCGGCCGCGTCGTGTTTCGTTCCAATACAGCGTGGAGCAATTGGGTTTGCGCAACTTCGAGCAGACCCATCGCGTGTACCGCAGCGGGCCGCGTGAGCGTGATGAAACGCTGGCGGCGGACGGCACGACGCTGACGGTGCCCTCGGTGCGCATCATCGAGAACCGAACGAACCGCTACGATGTGTTGGCCGTCGCTCCGCGTCTCGATGCCTATGATTTCACCTTTCGCTCACGCTCGCACGGCATGTACGTTTTCGAGACCGCGCCGCATGCAGCGCGCTCCTTTACGGTCGACGAAGTTGGAATCGACGCCCGCACTTTCTTGCCCGCGATCGTGCGTTTTCGCGCGGCCGATGGCGGCGCACGCGGAAAGGGCGAGCTGCGCTACGCTCGCACGGGGCCTTATTGGATGGTTCGCCAGGCGCAGATCGTCGCCCGTCTGCCGACGGGCGAACGGGCGCGTGAGCGCATTGCCTGGAGCACGTACCAATTTCCCGCCTCCCTGCCGCCGTCGACGTTTCAGCTACCGCACAGCACCGCCGCACCGGCGGCAGCGTTGCAGTAGTCGCGCGATGGAGGCGCTGCGGCGCCGCTCAGCACCCGTGCACGATGTGACGTCGCGGTTTCGAAACGATATTGTGCGGCTCTTTGAAGGACCGGTTCCCGAACGGGTTGCGCCTTTTGTGATCGGCGCATGTGCGCTCGGGCTATACGTCGCTTCGCTGCCGCCGACGTTCGCGTTTTGGGATACGGGTGAACTGCAGACGGTCGCGTCGATCCTAGGGATCGCGCATCCGCCTGCGGCACCGGCGTTCGTGCTGGCGGGATGGAGCTTCGTGCACATCCTGCCCTTCGGCGACGACGCGTGGCGCGTCAACTTCAGTTGCGCGGCGGCCGTCGCCGTTTCGGTCGGCGTCCTTTACGCGACGATGCGTCGCCTCGCGATTCCGCCGCTGATCAGTGCTCTGTGTACGTTCGGGTTTGCCGCGGCCAGCGTACCGTGGCAAGACGCGACTCGCGCGGAAGTCCAGGACTTCGAATTGTTGTTTCGCGTCGCCGCGTTGTACTTTGCGCTACGCTGGTCGGCATCGGGACGCGTTCGCGAGCTCTTCTTCACCGGACTTTCGTTCGGCCTGGCTGTCGCCACGCACGGCATCGCGGTCCTGTTGATTCCGGCGCTCGTGCCGCTGCTTGCGGCGCGCCGCGGTCACGAGGGGCGGGGCTTTGCCATGGGAGATGCACGCGGGCTCGCGCTCTTGGTCGCAGGTTGTGTGCTCGGACTGCTGCCGTATGCCTATCTGCCGCTGCGCAGCGCGGCGATCGCGCGCGCGCATCTCGATCCGACGGTCGCGCTGGGCCTGCCCGTTGGCATGCCGTTTTGGAATTACGACGACCCGCAGACGTTCCACAACTTCGTGCGGGTCGTGACCGGCGCGGATTTCGATGTGCACAGCGGCTTCGCCGGGTTCACGCAGATCGATGCATACCCGCGCTTTGCCGCCGCCCTCGTCAAGCGTCTCGTCGAAGGTTACGGGTTCGTCGGCTGCGCGTTTGCGGCCGTCGGCGCGGCGTTGCTCGTGGCGCGGCAGCGTGCCGCCGGTTTGGCGTTCGTCATCGCTGCCTTGCTGCCCGTCCCCTATACGGAATCGTACAACGAGTTGCAGGATCCGTCGCGCTACTATCTCCTGACCTTGTGGTGTTCGGCCGTGGCGATCGGCGCCGGCTTCGAATTCGTCGCCGATCTGATGGGACTCGTGCCGCGCAGCATCGGCCGCTTCGCGATCGCCTGCGTCCTGGTCGGATCGTTCGCCGCCGCGTCGCCGGGCCGGCCGTCGTATTTCGCGCAGCGCGACAACCGTAACGCGCCGCGCTACGTCGCCGACGTGATTGCGACCACGCCGCCCGACGCGATCATCGTCGCCGAGTGGGCCTATGCGACCCCGCTCGCGTATGCGGCCTACGTCGAGCACGCCTTGGGAGGGCGCATCGTCGTCTCGGCATCGCCGACCCAGTTCGCCTCGCTCTACGGCCGCTGGTTACGCCGCCGCCCAGTCTACATCGTTTCGTTCAACGACGCGCTAACGATCCCGGGCTACGACGTCGTCCCGCTCAACACGGGCTATTATTATGAGTACCGCTTGCATCGGGCACGTTCCGCGCAACGGGCGAACGGATGAGACGATACGTCGCACGCAGCGCCGTCGCGCCCGGCCTAGCAGCGTATGGCGGCATTATCGCGGGCATCGTTGCAACCGTGGCGGTTCTCGTGGCCGCAAGCTTCAAAGCGACGCCGTACAACAATTACGTGCTGCTTGCCGCCGCATTGCGCCACGGGCACGTGTGGATCGACTGGCCGGGACCGTACATCGACGCGCTGCGGTACGGCGACCGCTATTACGTGATCGAAGCGCCGTTGCCGGCGATCTTGTTATTGCCGGCGGTGGCGCTCGCCGGTACGGCGGCCAATCAATCGCAGTTGGCCGCGATTCTCGCCGGCGTGGCGACCTTCGCCGCTTGGCATATCGGGCGCGCGCTCGCCGTGCCGCTGGGGGCGCGGTTGCTGTTGTGCGCGTTCTTGTTGCTCGGCACGGATCTGTTTTGGTGCGCGACGCTCGGCGACGTGTGGTTCATCGCTCACGTAGCCGCGGTCGCCTTCACGATGCTCGCGCTGCTCGAGCTCGTCGGTGCGCGCCGCCCGTGGCTCATCGCGCTGTTCGCCGCGTGCGCGGTGGAATCGCGGTTCACGATGCTGCTTGCGGTGCCGGTGTATGCCGTGATGCTGTGGCTGGATATCGGCCCCGACGGCATGCCGCTGGGCAAAACCGCTCGACGTTTCCGCTTCCCGCTGCTGCGCTGGCGTGCGCTCGGGGGCTACGTGATCGTTCTGGTCCCGTTTGCCGCCGGCTGGATTTGGTACAATTTCGCGCGGTGGGGCGTGCCGTACGACATCGGCTACACGACGTGGTTCCACGAAGACCCGGCAGGTGCGCCGAGCGGCTCTCCCTTCGCCCTGCGCTACTTGACGTATCAATTGCAGTCGTTCTTCGTACAAGGGCCGAGCTTCGGCCCCGTGTACCCCTATGTCGTTCCGAGCTTCAGCGGCGCGGCGCTCGGCTGGACGTCGCCGGCCCTCCTGCTGGCCTTCTTCGCGCGGCGACCGCCGCCGCTGGTCGCGGCGCTGTGGGTCGCTACCGTGCTGTGTGCCGTGCCGAATTTCATCTACTACGTGAACGGTTTTGCGCAGTTTGGGATGCGGCATGCGCTGGACTTCGAGCCATTCCTGTTCGTCTTGATGCTGCTCGCCGCCCGACGCGGCTTTGGACCCCTTTGGACGGCGCTGGCGCTGTATTCGGTAGCCGTGGGCGCGTGGGGCCTGTGGTTCTGGCGGACTTTGGTGCGGCACTAGTGGATTCAACTGCGTTGAATCCTCGCGTTTGCGGCGCACGTACGATTCGGCGAAGCCGAATCGATGCAAGGCGCCCGTCGTCGCCATCGGGCAAAGCCCGACAGGCTTCTAGGGATTCGACAGCGCCCCAATCTGTTGCGTTCGGCCTCCGGCCGATCCGCCCGCCATACGTCCGCCGCGGACGAGCGGACAAAGTCCAATGGGCTCCTAGGGCAGCGGCGGCTCGCTTGGACGTTTGGCAGCAGGCGAGCGTGGGAACGGATGCTTCACGTCCGTAGGAGGGACGACATCGATGGAAGAGCGACCAGTCGTCGTTCGAGACGGCAGCAGCAATACGGCGATCTTCGCGATAGTCGCGATCGTCATTATCGTGGCGGCCATCCTGTTCTTCTGGCAGCCCTGGAATACGAACGCGGGCACGCATAATACCACGATCATCCAACCGGGGAACGGTTCAGGCAATGCGGCCGGCTCGGGCGGCAACGGCAGCAGCGGAGGCACGAGCGGCGGTTCCTCGTCGAGCGGATCGTCGGGCGGCAGCTCGTCCGGCGGCTCGGGAGGCCAATAGGCCGCCTTCCGCAAGCTCGATGAGCAGTGCCGAGCCGCCCGGGAATTCGACGAAGTTGAATCTTGGTGCGGCTCGGCAAGAAAACGGGAGAAAAGACGAGGGTGCGCCGGAAACAGCCCGCTTCACTCGAGACCTATGCGCGCAAACGCGACTTTGCGCGCACGCCTGAACCGTCGGGAGCCGAGGCGACAGCGGCGGCGCGTGGTACGGCGCGCTTTGTCGTGCAAATGCACCGCGCCACGCGGCTGCATTATGACTTCCGGCTCGAAGCCGACGGCGTTCTGAAGTCGTGGGCGGTGCCCAAAGGTCCGTCGCTCGATACGCGCGAGAAACGCCTCGCGATGGCGGTCGAGGATCATCCGCTCGACTATCGCGATTTCGAAGGCGTCATCCCGGAGGGAAACTACGGTGCCGGCGAAGTGATCGTGTGGGACCGCGGAACGTATCGGTTACTCGAGGGCACGAGCACAAGCGAAGCGATCGCGCACGGTTCTCTCAAGTTCGCGATGTCCGGCGAAAAACTGCGCGGTGCATTCGCCCTCGTCCACATCAAAGGCCGCGGAGGAGAAGATAATGCGTGGCTGTTGATTAAGGAGCGCGACGATGCGGTCGACCCGGCGTGGCGGATCGACGATCATCCGCAGTCGGTCAAAAGCGGTCAGACGCTCACCGATATCGCCCACGACCCGGGCGCTCCGCATTGGGATTCGAAGCAGAAACTCGCGGTTCCGGCGCGCGTACGCGCGCGCGGCGCACGGCGAGAAGCGTTGGCACCCCTGCCGCACATCACTTCCCCGATGCTGGCGACGGCAGTCGACGCGCCGTTCGACGATCCCGGCTGGTTCTTCGAGTTGAAATGGGACGGTTATCGCGCGATCGCGCAAGTCGAGCGCGACGGCAAGGTCGCCATCGTCTCGCGTAACGGCAATGATTTCACGCAAAAGTTTCCCGAGCTCGGCGCTCTCGCAGAAGCATTCAAGGAGCGTCCGGTCATCATCGACGGCGAGATATGCGTGCTCGACGCCGAGGGGCGGCCGTCGTTTTCCGCCCTGCAAGAACGGCTCGACCGCTTCGGCCGCAGCGCCGGCAAAACGGCCGTTACCTACGTCGTGTTCGATCTGCTGTACGGCAATGGGCGCGATCTCCGCAACGAACCGCTCGAAGCGCGGCAGAACGCGCTCGCAGCGGTTCTGACCGGAGATGGGCCCGTGATGCTCAGCAAACACGTCGCCGGAAGCGGAACGACGCTGTTCGCGTTGGCGCGCGAACGCGGTCTCGAAGGGATCGTGGCTAAGCGCCGCACCTCGACGTACCAAGAGCGCCGTTCCCGGGACTGGTTGAAGGTGAAGGTGTTGGCGCGCCAGGAGTTCGTGATCGGCGGTTGGACGCAGGCGCGCGGCAGCCGCGCGCATTTCGGCGCGCTGCTCGTCGGCGTGTACGATGGTGAGGATTTCGTTTACGTCGGTTCGGTCGGCACCGGATTCGATGAGAAAAAGCTGGCGGCGATCGCCGCCAAACTCCAGCCGCTCGAACGTAAAACGTCGCCGTTCGTCGACAAGCCGCAGACCGATACGCGCGCACATTGGACGACGCCCACGCTCGTCGCCGAAGTGACGTTCACGGAATGGACGCGTGACGGCATGCTGCGCCATCCGGTATTCGTGGCATTGCGTTCCGATAAAGATCCGCGCGACATCGTGCGGGAGCGCCCGGAGCGCGTAACGACGGTCGACGTCGCATGAGCCGTAGCCCCGCGCAGAGCGTCGAATTGGACGGGCACACGCTGGCCCTTTCGAACCGCGACAAAGTGTTGTGGCCGAATGACGGCTACACGAAAGGCGACCTGGTCGCCTACTATCGAGCGGTTGCGTCGGTCATTCTACCGTATTTGCAAGGCCGGCCGTTGACGTTGCAGCGTTATCCCGACGGCATCGCTGGAGGGTCGTTTTTCGAGAAGAATGCGTCACGCTTTTTGCCCCCGTGGGTTCCGACGGTAACGGTCAAAAGCGAGTTCGGACGTCACGAGACGGTGCGCTTCATCCTGTGCAACGACGAAGCGACGCTCGTTTACGTGGCCAATCTAGCGGCGATCGTGCTGCACGTCTGGACTTCACGCGACGGTTCACTCGACACGCCCGACTTTTTGTTTTTTGATCTCGATCCCCATGACGGCTGCACGCTCGCGACCTTGGCCAAGGTCGCTCTGGCGCTGCGCGATGCCCTGGCCGAGATCGGTCTCGACGCGCTCGTCAAATCTTCGGGCGGCACGGGTCTGCACGTGCTCGTTCCGCTCGCCCCGCAGTACGATTACGACTTCTGTAAAGGGTTCGCAGAGCTCGTAGCGCGCACGCTTCACGGACGGCTTCCCGACTGGACGACCTTGCTACGCATGCCGGCGCGCCGGCCGCTGGGAACGGTCTACCTCGATTACGTCCAGGTGGGCAAAGGCAAAACGCTGGTCGCGCCGTACAGCGTGCGGGCTCGCGACGGCGCGCCCGTTTCGATGCCGCTGGAGTGGAGCGAAGTCGAGGCGTGGGCGCGCAAGCGAACCAAAGATTCCGCAGGTGAATTCGCGCGGTTCACGGTGAAGAACGTGCCCCCGCTGCTCGAGCGGCGGGGTGACCTGTGGAGCGGCGCCGCCTGGCGTCCGCAGCGCCTAGAGGCCCCACTAAGCAAGGCGCGGACGGCGTTCGCGGCCGTCTCCGCGGAAAGGTAATTCGATGGCGCACGCGATCTGGTCGGGAGCGATCAATTTCGGGCTCGTGACGATCCCCGTCAAACTGCAGACGGCGGTTCGGACGAACGATCTCCGCTTCAACTTCTTGCACAAGGCCGACGAAGGCCGCATCAACAATGTGCGCCGCTGTTCGCTCGACGGTGAAGACGTCTCCTACGACGAGATTGTGCGCGGCTACGAGTACGAGAAGGGCCGGTACGTCATCCTCGACGACGAGGACTTCAAGCGCGTCAACCCCGAGGCGACCCAATCGGTCGACATCGTGCAGTTCGTCGACCTCGGCGAAATCGATCCGATGTATTTCGACAAGCCGTACTACCTCGAACCCGAAAAGCGCGGGCGCCATGCCTACGCGCTGTTGCGCGAAGCGCTGCGCAGCTCCGGCAAAGTCGGCATCGCCAAGGTCGTCATTCGCTCGCGCGAACACATCGCCGCACTCAAGCCGAGCGGCGACGCGCTCGTTCTCGAATTGATGCACTTCGCCGATGAGATCGTCGACGCGTCGACTCTCGAACTTCCGGCGAGCGAAAAACCGGCCGAGAACGAGATGAAGGTGGCGCAGATGCTGATCGATACGATGACCGAAGCATTCGAGCCCGAAAAGTTCCGCGATACCTACCGTGAGGAAGTGTTAGCGATGATTGAAGCGCGCGCCGCCGGTAAAGAACCGCCTTCGGCCGAAGCGCCGGCACCGGCTCGCGACAACGTCGTCAACCTGATGGACGTCCTGCAAAAAAGCCTCGACCAGTCGCGTCATTCGCGCGGCGAATCGCAACCTGCGTCCCATGCTTCGCGGCACGATGAGGCGGACGAAAAGCCCAAGAAGCAGACGCGCCGCAAGAAGTCCGCCGCCTAAAGAAAAATTGCTAGGGACACAGAAAAAGGACCGGCACGAACGCGCGCCGGCCCCCAACCCGGTGTCGCCCTCCTAATGGAAGCGGTCGCGGAATTGCTTGACCTTGGACGTCAATGTTTGCTGCTGAGTCGTATCGGCCGAATCGCGAAGATGCGGAAACTCTGATTCTTCTTCGGAACTGATATGCTTCTCAATCGCGTCACGCGCCTTCGTCGCCGTCGAGGCGAACGTGTCGTCCGTGGGAGACATCATCGAGAGCTGCCACAGCGCCACATCGGCCTCGGCCGTCTCATGATAGAGCTCGCTCGAGTGCATCTTGCGCCCCGCAATCTCGCGGATTGCCGGGTAAATGAGATTCTCTTCGGTGGCGTTGTGGACGGTCAACGTTTCTTTGAGCGCCTCCAGCGTGCTGGTTCGCTGCGCTTGGGGTCCGTCGGTAAGCTGCCCCAGCAGTTGCTTGATGCGCTGATGATCATTGACGAGTATCTCGATCGCGTCGTTTCCAACGGTCGGGATCTGCGCCGATGAGGTTTGACTTTGCGTGTAGTTCATGATGAAGCCTCATGTGTCATCGAAGTCGAACGGAGGTTGTGTTGTCGGACGTTTCCCCGCCGGCGATGCCTTCACGCCAGCTTGCTCGCAGCCTCATCCCTTATCCGCATAGTGACCGCCGAAGATCGTATCGATCTCGCCCCCGGCATGTCCAAATCGTAGCAGCCGATGTAACGGGACAACGCGAATGGCTACCCATCATTCAGTTTCCCGGACAGCGGTAAAAAAGTCACCGATTCGGCGTGCGTTGCGGGCGACGGGAGGCGGCTCTGGTCGAGGCGGCGGACGTTCGCACGGCGTTCTTCCAGGGGACGGACCTCGCTCGCATCGCCGCGCAGCTCGTTGATGCGGCGCGCTTGGGGACCGAGGCGGCCCTCGTAGGTGGCGACCGAATCGTTGTAGGCGTCGAGAACGCTTTCGAGACGCTTACCGACGACGGCGAACTTG